>CAIYZW010000443.1 GCA_903930725.1 uncultured Bacteroidota bacterium | reverse complement strand
TGCGTTAAATTTATTCATTTATCAAAATGTCGACAAAACTATATGGCGGCCATGGGCCGGTTAATAGAAAATGTAAATCGTCATGCTGCTGCTTGAGTGCCTCGATAGCCCCGATAAACGCATCTTTCTGGTTTTTCGCAACCAAAAAAACGCCATCAAGAATGATATTTTGCGAAAGTATTTTTTTGAATTTACATTCCGGACTTAGTTGCGACAAATAACGGCTAATTTCTTCGATTAACTGCTCAACATGTTTCAAAACGGCATCTTCGAGCCTGTGTTTTTTCATTTTTTCGAGCAGATAATTGGTGTTAACGGTGCTTTTTGTAAAGTACTTGCTGGCATTAAGTTCTTCGGTTTCGATGTTGGCCCTGATTTTTTCGCTGCATTTTTCATAATCCCAAATTAGTTTCAACCCAAATTCGTGCTTGTTTTCGACCTTTTTAAGATTTTCGACAAAGGCGCCGTAATGATCGGTGAGCAGCTGGCTTATGGTTTCATCGGATTTTAAAAATGTGCCAAAACGGATGGGAAGCAGCGTAAACTGTTGCGCCAGGGCTTCGATAACTCTTGCAAAATCAATGGCCATTTCTTTGGTGATAGTAAATTTTGAAGGGGCAAAATCGCTTACAGCCACCGAAATATCGTTATAAGAAAGGGCATACAGCTTTGTTCCTGCGATGCCCTGAATTTTATTCACCAAATTGTTTGTGTCGTCATTACTGCCATTTGTGGCGATTATGGCGTAAATAATTTTTTCCACAGCATAATTATTTAGTTGGTTGATTGGGTTTTATTGAAGTGAGGCGGCGCTGGTGCATCGTTTCGACAGAGGTAAGAATTAATTTTAATCCGAGATAAACGAGGTCAATGTCGGCTACCGAGATAACAATATCGCCGGTGATAACCACGCCTTTGTTCAACACTCTGTCGAGCAACTCGAGAATGGTGATGTCTTTCGACTGATCAATAACATTTTCCTGCATTATTTTTCCTTAATATTTATAAAGCTGAAGGGTGGCCAGGGGCCGGTAACTTCAACGGCTAATCCGGTGTTTTTGTATTTTTCCTGCGATTGTTCCACAACACCAAGAAATTCGTTTACCCTATCTTTATTAATGAAGCATGAAACGTTTAAAATCATGTCATCGGTACGTTCGGTAAGCTCTTTGGGCAAAATATTGTTGATTTTTGTTGTTAAGCTTATTTCGACGAGTTCATCGTAACACGACTGACCGCAAACCTGCATGATTTTTTCGACTTCTTTTTCGACCAGTTCGACCTTTTTTCTTTTTAAAAGAAAGGCTTTGCCAGGCATACTTTTTTGTATTTCCTCCTCCAGGTTCCGCACGTCATCGCTTATCCCGACAATTTGCCGGTTTAAAACAGGGCGGTCGCAATAAATCTTAACCGACCATTCTTCTCTATCTTTTAGGTGTTCGATGTTTTCGGCCAGGGATTCTGAATAATCCTTAATAAATCCTCCCAGACTCTCCGCAGAATTGAAAATCGTACCGAACTTGAACGGGATGACGGTGCTGTTTTTCATCACTTCACCGATTATGCGGATGTGTTCGCGGGCGTGGATGTCAATCCAGGCTAAATCGGAAAAATTTCGTTTTAGGTTTTCTTCCGAAAAATTATCGGGCGAAACACATTTTACTATGGCGTAAAACTTGCCAAAGGCAAGGCTTTTGATTGTTTCCTGCCCCGAAACTTCCTCTGGCCTGAGTGGACTATCCGCGATGCAATAAATGTAAATTAATTCGTCGGCCATAATGTTTTGGTTTTTTAAAACGCCGGCTATTGCGAATATTCCGTCATTTTTTCAAAAGCCACCACTTCGTTACTTCCGTCAATTTTTACCGAATAAAAAACCCGTTTGAGTTTTGGCGGCAGATTCATTGATTTCAGGAATGAATCGTCTTCATAAACTTCGGCAATGGCCTCCCAGTTTTCATCTACCTTATCAAGTTTTATTACCGTAACTTCGTGGCAATTAACGTTTTCTTTTAGAAACTGGATAACATTGGTTTTTACCTCAATTATTTTACTCATTTCGATTTCTCCTTTTTAGTAGTTTTAATTTCGATTGTTGGTACGGGTCGCTCTTCAAAAACGATGGGTACCTGCGACATGTCGTGGCCACAGGTGGGACAATGCTCGTAAACAAACATGTATCGCCATATTTCGCCACATTTGGGACATTCGACGTTTAATGGGTAGCCGCAGTCGACGCAGTAATTTTCCCAACCCATTGTTGATTTTGCACAATTTGGACATTTAAAAGCATTCATTTTAGCCTCCTTATTGTTGATTTTTTTCTTTATCCGCTCTTATTCTTTCGATCATGTCGAGAAGTTCCTCTTCACGCTGGTCGTATTCTTCTACTGTAATTTCATCCATCTCAAACTTTAATTGCAGTTCCATGAGCCGTTCTTTAATCCTGCCTTCATCAGAAATCTCTTTTTGCATCAATTCGTCAATTTTGTTGCCGATGAAGATGATGCCTTTTAAGGGCGCAAGTACGATGTCGTCGAGTATAAACATGTCAGGCCTCCTGCGTGTTAATTACCAGGTTTACAAAATTATAGGGAGGTAAAGTCCCCACGTATTTGAACGAAAGCATGGCACCATATTGTTCGTCCAAAGCAAAGATGGCTTTGTCGAATTCGGCCTCGTTTTCGTTTTTGATAAGAAAAGCGGCATTGAGAATCATGCGCTCGCCATATTTATCGTTCATTTTTACCTCTTCGGCAAGCGGGGTAAGAATATCTATGATGATGTCGTTGAAATTGGAATTTTCCTTAATCAACGCTTTTTCGACCATCTCGCCAATTTTCATGAGTTGGTAATGCGCCTTGTCGGGGTCTAATTTGGCAAGCTTTTCTTTCAAAACACGGATGTCGCTGTTTTTCTCTAAAATGTATTTATAAATAGGCTCTTCGATGGCCATAACCTTTAAGCCAAGCTCTTTTTTACCGTCCATTTTATCGAGCAATTCCGAAAACTTTGTGTATTCTTTTTCGAGAATTTTTACAATTTTCCCCTGGTCGTAAGTGCCCGAAATTGTCGAAAAACGAATTGGCAATACCGAAAATCGTTTCATAACCTCCTCGAGGGCTAGCTGGTGGGCGGTTAAATTAACCCGCCGGGCTTCGTACCTCATCACCGCCGAGTTGCTTACAACGGCACAAATATCTTTGTAATTGATGCCGTAAACCATGTCGGCGCGGCTGCCAATACCAATGTTACCAAACTCAATAGGCTCGCTGTGCCTGATTATTCCGTACAAATAAATACCTTCTTTTTCTGCTTCCATCTTAATAAAATTTCAAATCACAAAAAACAAAAAACAAATCACAAAATCCAAGTCTCAAAAACAATTTATTTCGGCCTAACGGCTCTGCAGCCTACTGGTCACTGGCTACTGCCCACTTCTAAGTCTCCCACTTTTCCGGGAAAATCTTCAAATCAATAAAATTAAAAATGGGCAAAGGGCTGGTGTAGCTAAAATCAATGCGGTCTTTGTACTTCTCGCCCAGATCGGCCATAATGTTGTCAATTTCTTTTTCGCGGCCGCTGTTAATCAAAAATGCAGTATTAAAAAACATGGCATCACCAGAGGTTTTGTTACGCTTATATTCAAAAACCGCCTTTTTAAAAGCCATCAGCATGGTTTCAGCTTCATTTTCTTTTTTCGCTTTTAATGCTGCTTCGACCATTTTGCCGGCCTCGGCCATTTTTTCCTTCTGACGGCTAATATCGGTTTCTTTTTTGATTTCCTGCCGTATTTTTTTGAAGGCAACGTTTTCTTCGTCAATTTCTTTAAAAATGCTGTCCATGTTTTTCCAGGTGCATTTTACGTTTACCTCAACTTTGTTTTCGAAGGTGCGAAGCAGTTCCTTAAATTCGCTGTAACGGCGGTTGAGGAGATTGCGGATTTCGTCGGGTGTAGCCGCGATAATTCCGAAGCGGAGCGGAAGGATGCTGTTAAATTCTTTCATCACCTCCTCGATTACCTTTTGGTGAGCAAGCATGTTTTCGGGATTCACCACGAATTTGTTGAGCGGATGGTCGCTAACCACCATGCATAATCCTTCAAAACCGATGGTAGTAACCAGGTCGCCGCGCCCGCCAACACCGATGTACCCAAAATTGCAATCGTAGTTCGAAGCAATGATGCAATAAATATATTTTCCGTCTTTTTGCATATTATTCTTTTATTTTAAGTAAGAATGAATTTTCGGTAAATGCTTTCTTTTTAAGCGAAAAAGCTTCGTCGCGCGATGCCGGCTTAACGGCATTTGCAAAATCAGTCATGGTATGAAAGGCTTTATTGATGCGGTCAAAATTTGCCGTGCTGTCGTCGCCTGAATTTGTGTCGGGATGAAATTGTTTTACTTTGTTGAGGTAGGCTTGTTTGATTTCTTTTTCGCTGGTAGAATGATCGAGGCCGAGTTCTTTACGGGCCGAGTCCATTTCGTCAAAAGTCAGATCTTTAACTTCGATGGTGAAAAAACTATAGCACGGCAAGGGGCCAACAAGCTTAAAATTGAGTTTTCCGGCTAAAGTTTCGTCCAACTTATCAAGAGCGTTTTCGAATTCGGTTAACTGGCTTTTATTAAGCAAAAATGCCGTGTTCGAAACCATCTGATCGTTTAAAACTTCGTGGTGTTTTGAACTTTGGCAAAAAGGCATAAGCGCTTTGATGATTTTGCCCGAATATTCGAGTTTTTTTTCATCCAACATCTTTTTTACCAGATAACCGACGGCCAATTGATCGGCCTGGGTGATTTCGGTTTTGCCAGATTCGAGTTTGTTTTTCATTTCGGCAACCTGCGGGCTTTGTGCAACTTCCGAGATAATCTGACCAAAATCCGACCACATCGCCACAACATCAATTTCGATGTGGTTGGTTATTTTTTCGATGGTTTTCAGGATGAGGTCGTAGCCTTTTTCGAGAATTGTTAATACCTCCGACGAATGATTTGCAAATGTTCCAAGCCGCATCGGAATAATGGTAGTAAAGCCAAGTTCCATTATTCGTTCGATGGTTCTCTGATGATCAATGAGCAGTTTTGCAAGTGTTTCGGTGCCCAGGTGCCTGTAATCAACTACCCATTTTTTTGAAACTACAGCCGATACCTTTTTAAAAGGGATGTTAAAAACCTCAATTCCGTCTAATTTCCTGAATTGTTCGGCGCCGTAATCTGTCGGAATAAATCCGTAAATGTAGATTCCATCAGTGTTTCTCAATATTTCCATAGCTTATTTCTTTATCAGATTTTGCTTTTTTACAAGAGCGACAACCTCTTCGAAGTGCTTTTCCTTTATCAGGATATTTACATCAGGGTCGTCGTCATCGGCGTTTAAAGTTTCGATTATTTCGCGAATAGCCATCACAGAGGCCTTCCGGCAGATAAACTCGATATCGGCGCCAACCAATCCTTCGGTTTCTTTAGCTAATTTTTTAAGATTGACACCTTTATCCAGCGGTTTGCTGGCAGTGTGAATTTTAAAGATTTTTTCGCGGGTTTTTTCGTCAGGCAAGGGCAGTTCAAACATCAGGTCGAACCGTCCGCTGCGCAACAAGGCCGGGTCAATCAGATCAATGCGGTTGGTGGCGGCCAGAACAACCACGCCTTTCATGTCTTCAATTCCATCCATTTCGGTTAAAAACTGGCTGATTACCCTGTCGGTAACATTTGACCCAGAGCTATCGGCGGTTCGGCGGGGTACGAGGCTATCAATTTCATCAAGGAAGAGTATTGTAGGTGCCGCTTGTTTAGCTTTTTTGAAGAGTTCACGTACCCCTTTTTCCGATTCGCCAATATATTTGCTCATTACCTGAGGGCCTTTTACCGAAATAAAATTTACTCCGCTTTCGCTTGCTACAGCTTTGGCCAGGTAAGTTTTACCGGTTCCGGGTTTCCCATACAGAATAATTCCTTTTGGTGGATTTGTGTTTGCTTTGCGGAATAGTCCGGCATATTTTAATGGCCATTCCACCGCTTCTTTTAGTGCATCTTTAATATCATCGAGGCCACCAACATCTTCCCATTTTACATCGGGAACCTCAACGAAAACTTCACGGATGGCCGATGGTTCAACTTCTTTCATGGCATCAAAAAAGTTATCCATGGTCACCTCGAGGTTCATCAGTAATTCGTAAGGAATTTCGGCTAATTCGTAATCAATTTTTGGAAGAATTTTCCGAAGTGCTGTCATGGCGGCTTCGCGAGCCAGTGCTTCCAAATCGGCACCAACAAAACCGTGTGTGATTTCGGCAAGTTTTTCGAGGCTCACGTCGGCGGCAAGAGGCATTCCGCGGGTATGAATGACGATAATTTCGAGCCTTCCTTTTTTATCGGGAATCGAAACAGAAAGTTCCCGGTCGAAACGTCCCGGGCGGCGCAAAGCCGGATCAATGGTATTTGGAATATTTGTAGCACCGATCACGATAACTTTTCCACGCGATTCAAGTCCGTCCATCAGAGATAAAAGCTGGGCAACAACGCGTTTTTCGACTTGTTTTTCGCCACCGAGATCTTCACGTTTCGGGGCGATGGCATCAATTTCGTCAATAAAAATAATGGCAGGAGCGTGAGCCTGCGCATCAACAAAAACTTTGCGCAGGCGCTCTTCGCTTTCACCGTAAAATTTGCCCATAATTTCGGGGCCTGAGATATGCAGAAAATAAGCGTCGGTTTCGTTGGCAACGGCGCGTACAATCAAAGTTTTACCGGTGCCTGGAGGTCCGTAAAGAAAAACGCCTTTGGGCGGATCAATGCCCAGCCTTTCGAAAACTTCGGGGTATTTCAGCGGCAGCTCAATCATTTCGCGGATGCGCTGAACCTGGTTTCCAAGGCCGCCAATATCTTCATAAGAAACTTTTGACGATTTTTTTTCGCCTTGTTTTGGTACGTTCAAATCAATTTTGGTGTTGGGATTTATCAGCACAACGCCCGAAGGATTTGTATCCACAACCTGATAGTCAATAGAGCGTGAACCAAAAAGATTGGCTCTTATTTTATCGCCTTTTGATACCGGCAAGCCATCAATGAGCGACCCGATATATTTTGTGTCGTTGCTTTTGTATTGCGAACTTATGGCAGTATCCGGCTGAAGCCTGATTTTTAGGGCAGGTTTACAGGTTGTTTTTTCGATTCTTATTTTTTCGTCAATGCCGGCCTGGGTGTTTTCGCGGGTAACGCCATCAATCTGAAGGATTTTTTTACCGCGGTCTTCCTGGTAACAAGGCATAACTTTAACAGGGGTTTTGCGCTTTCCTTCGATAATCACGATATCTCCCGGCTCCAATCCGGCGGTTTTCATGTCTTTTGGGTCCATCCTGGCGATGGCTCTTCCAACATCTTTGCCGAGGGCTTCTTTTATTTTTAAAACAACAGCATTTTCTGATGGTTCCATTATTTTGAGGCTATTAACATTAATTATTTTTGACTGTAAATAGTGACATTTTCATTCGACCGAGTTGTTCTAAACCTCTGACTTCGGTCGAAAATAAAGGGACGATAACCTTGTTGAGGCTGGGATAAGTTGTGCTGATTTGATCCAAATATTTTTGTTGTGATGCTTTGCGTTCGCGGCAAAAATCGCATCCCTCCGAAACCATGACATTATTGATGATAATTTGCCTGAGCGAAACATTTGATTTTTGAAGGCTGGATATTAGCCGCATGGTTTCCGACACAGCCATTGATTCGGGGATGCAGACCGGAATAAACTGGCATTGGGAAACATCACTCAACAAGCTCTCGATTCGTTTAACGGTTTTTTTGAGACCGATCAAAAGCGCGTCAGTTTTATCCTGTTTATACGAACCAGCAAAACTTGTTATCATGTAGCGGTATTTCCAGCGCATTTTGGCAGCAACTTTTATCCACTGGTCAAGCATGATGGGCGACGAAATCAATCGCAGGGCGTGACCGGTAGGCGCCGTATCAACAACGTATTTTTCAAAGCTGCCCTTTTCCATAAAATCAATAATCATCTTAAAGCTCATCACTTCATCAATGCCTGGAATAGTCAGTTTGAGTAAATCATCAATATCTTCAAAATCGAGGTTGGTTGAGGTTTCCAAAAGGTTTTTCAGTTCTTTCTCGTTCTCTTTTTTGAAATCGGCATAAGCCTGATCGGCGACAATTTCGGTAGCTGCCAGATTTTGGTTGCCATCAATAAAATGAATTCCATTTCCGATTTTCTGCTCGAGACAATCGGAAATGGAATGAGCAGGATCTGTAGAAATGATGAGTGTTTTGTAGTTTTTCGATAACTCAATAGCAGTTGCCGTAGCGCAGCTGGTTTTGCCTACGCCTCCTTTCCCGCCAAACAGGATCAGTTTGAGATCAGCGTTATCTAAACCAGTGAGCGCCATTGTTTATTTTTTTATCCTGATTTCAAGGATTCCGTTATTGTATTTAACCTTCATGTTTTCCTTTTGCACTTTTACCGGAAGTAAAAGTTCTTTGTGGTATTTCCTTGTATTCCTTGAAGCTGAGATGTCGAGAATATCTTCTTTGAGATCAATTTTTAAATCGGCTTCTTCGATGCCTGGCATTTCGGCAATAACAACGAGTTCTTCGTTTTCGTCGAAAACATCGGTCATTGGTTCGCGTTCCTCTTCAACTTTGGGGCCTTCGGGCGTTTTTTTGATGTTTCCGAAAGTTTCAACGGTTGGTCTGTTTCCGCCAACTCCCGATTTAATGGTGAAGCCATAAACCCCTTTCATTCCTTTTTTAAGATGGTCAAGATTAATCTCGCCTTCTTTACTGATTTCATTTTGGTCCTGAAGTTTTCCGGCAAGGTCAACTAATTTTTCGATACCTTTAAACAAGCCGCCAAATCCGAGAATATCAAAATCGGATGCGTTATCCGATTCTTTATTATTTTTCTTTTCCATAATATTTTGGGTATTTGAAGAATTTGTGCTTCCCCACCACTAACCCTTTCTGCCGGGCGGCAGACAAGGGCTGGGGGAGGGGGGAAATATCTATTTTATTGTAGCTTCTAATTTTTCCAATCGTTCGAGCAGCTTGTCGTTTTGTTGCTTTAGTTCTGATTCCTTGGCTTTTGACGACAGAAAAGTGTCATCTTCCCACCAGTTGATTCCCATTTCCATGGCTTTGTCAACCGAAGCAATCAGAAGTCGTATTTTGATAGTCAGCAAATCAATATCTGCAATTTGGATTTTGATATCGCCGGCAATAACAACGCCTTTATCGAGGACTCTTTCGAGGATGTCGGCAAGATTGGTCGAATTGACGGAATGAGAAATATTTTCTTTCATTTAGCTTACTCCTTTTCTATAATTATTACTACTCCGTTTTTAAGTGCCTAAAGTGCGTTGGTGGCCAAAAATGGTTAAAGAACTTTCGGTATTAATAATTCGAGCACTTTAAAGTACCAGTTTTTGTTTGTTACCAGAATTTGTCAGCCTGCCGGAGGATTTGAGTTGCAGGCGGACAAGTTCTGGATTCAATCTTTCTTTATTATTTATTAACCTAATACTTTAGTTGCATGGTTTTCCATTCCGGTTTTACTTCGGCCTCTTCAGGCTCATCGCCTGCATCAGGTGAAGCAGAACTTTCTTTTGTTCCCAAAGTCAATGCATAAAACTCGTCAATTTCCTTTAACCTGTCGCTCAGTGTTTCGAGGCGCAACGAAAGCCGTATCTGCTCATTTCGCAGCCGGGTACGCTCTTTTTCGAGCATAAAAAGTTTGAGATAGTCGGAATTTTCCTTATGAGTATCAGAATCGCGCCTGGTAGTTTGAATGGTACGCAGGCTGTGCATTCCCTTTAAAGCGTTTGATGTTGGCATAAATACTCCTTTTTTTTACTGGATTATTAAAATAACTTCATCAGGCAAATTGCTCAATGAGCTCCTCAACAATTATTCTTACACGTTCCTGGTTTGTTTTTGAACCAATCCGGCTTGTTTCGGAAGTGAGGATATCCTGGCAAATTTTACGAAATTCGATGTTGTTTTTTGATGGATTAATTCCCAAAACCGACAAAGTTTTGGCAATCATGATGGAACCACGGATAGTTGGGTCAAATTCGGTTTTACCCGATTCGCGGAGGCCTCTTACGATTTTTACAATTTTCTCGGCTTCTTCAACCGGAAACTTCGATTTGGCCATGGTAATGTGAAGCTCGGTTTCATAATCGAAATGATCGAGATCCATGGTCACCATTCGGTCGCGAAGCGCATCCTGAGTTCGGTTTACTCCGGCATATTCTTCAGGATTTGAGGTAAAGATGGCACAAAAATCGGGATGAACAGTCAGATATGATTGGTCACCTTTGGTTGCAGGCGTGCTCATCATGCGTTCCTGTAAAATTGGAAGCAGAATGTTGTTTGCTTCGGGGCGTGAGCGCGTAAATTCGTCGTAAATAAGTGTAAACCCATATTTCACGGCCAGTGTCAGTCGGTTATTCACCCACTGCTTGGTCATGTCTTCCTGGTATTTGTGAACCGAATGAATAAACCTGTCGTCGAGCCTCTTGAGCGAGTAACCGCTCTCGCCGCCAATCAGGTCGGAAGTTTTAAACTCAGCATCGCCATGAATAATTACCACGGGTCTGCCTATTTTGCTGGCAAGGTGCATGGCTACAGTGGTTTTTCCGGTTCCGGAAGGACCTCTGAAATGCACCGGAAAGCCGGCTTTTATGTAAATCCTTGCACGATTTGTTATGTCCTCGATATATGGAGTTTCCACAAAATCGGGTAAAGGTGTTGGTTCAAGTACGGTGTTGAGTTCATGACTCATAATATATTCCTTTCATTATATCCGGTTCCTTTGCAGCGGGTGCAGGGCAGGCCATCGGAAGCCCTGCCTGTACCTGTGCATTTATCACAAATTATTTCTCCAGTATGGGAATTGTTGCCTTTGCCTCCGCAAACAATACATGTTACCCTGGCCCCAAGCGGGTTTTTACCGGTTCCCGAACAAAAAACACATTCTTTGTATGGTTTATCTAATTCGATAGTTCCGGATCCATTGCAAACAATGCAGAATGAAATTGGAGCAAGTAATTCATAAAAATCTTTGCCTGTCCCTTTACAGTAAGGGCATGTGATTTTTGTTCCCATTGCTGTTATGTTTATTGTTTTGGTTTAGGAAAATAAGCGTTTTCAACTTTAAGAATTTTCCCGTCGTCCAGCAGTTTCTTGGTAATAAAACCAAGTCTCATGCGGGTTTCACCAAAAGGTTCTTCCATGTCGGCAACTCTCACACCTTTTTTATGTGTGTTGATGTAGTGTAAAACCTTTTCTTCAAGTGTAGGTTCTTTAGGGACCTCAACAACTTTAGGTTTTTCGGCCACTGGTTCGGCAACCTTTACTTTTTCCTCGACTTTTATTTCTTTCTTAATTTCGGCTACAACAGGCTTTGGTGAAGCGGGGGCTGCTTTTTTTGATGCAGGTGCTTTGCCCATGTTTGCAATAGCTTCGGCTAATTTTGCCCATGTTGCGGCAGCTTGTTTGCGGTCGGTCGAAAATTCGCCCAGGAAAGTATTTACAAATTTCTGGATTTCCTGTACTTTTTTCTGTATTCCTGTAAAGGTAACATTGAAATCCTTCATGCGCTGAATATCGCTTTGCGAAAGTTCTTTGCGCGATTTTGCCAGTTCGAGTCTGAGGGCTTTTGCCATCTTCTGGTTTTCTTTGCTCATCTCAGCCAGCCTTTTATTGTATTGGTTGAGAAGGTCTTGCGTGTATTTCACCCTTTCGGTGAGGTTTGCAGCAAGTTCGGCTTTCATTTCGGCCGACATTTTTCCGTGGTCAGACGAAAACTTCTTTAACAGTTTATCGGTGTAACCAAAAACATCGCTAACCTCTTTCTGAATTTTAACAATTTCGGTGTTGATGTTTTTCATTAATCCGCCAAATTCCTTTAACCGACCGGTGTTCCAGTTGGCACGGTTGGCTTTGTCCTGCTCAAGTTCTTTGTTCAGGTTTGTTGCCATTGCGTCGTGCGAAATCGAAAAGTCTTTAAGCATTCCTGCTGTCGAAACTTTGATTCCTTCAACTTCATTTTGAATTTCCGAGATTGACCCGTGAATTCCGTTCATCAGTTGCTGGAACGATTTTAACCTGTCTTTTTGTTCCTGAGCGAGGTTCGAACGTAAATTAGCAGCATTTGCCCTTATGGTTGCTGCCATCTCCATGTGGTCGTTGCGGAAACCATCGAGTGTTTTTTGAACTTCTTTTACAAGTTCGCCATTGTCTTTAAGCCTTTGCTGAAATTCAGCGGCTCTTTGTTTATAATTTGCCAAGATCTCTTCACTGAGATTCTTCATTTGTTCAGCCATTCCCATTTTGTTTTTCTCCTATTTTTCGGTTAAATAATCAGACTAATTCCTCTAATAAATGTTTTTTTATGTTTTTGATATCTTTACAAAAGACGTGTACATCCTTTTTGAGTAAATGTTGGAAATTTGTGGTGAGTTTTTTATGGATATTCTGAAACTCAGAAAATTTATTTATTGCGCTTTCTTTTCGGTTTTGCTGGTCTTTTAGGATAGTATCTAATTGCAGTTTAAAAGCCGCTATTTTTTCTTTGTTATTGTTGAGTTCGGTATTTTTTATTTCGAGAATGCCCTGGCGTAAGAAGCGAACCATGGATTTTTGATCTTCGATGTAGAGGTAAAAATGTACTTCTGCTTCTTTTTCTTTCTCGTCTAATAAAATAAAAATTTCATCCATCAGGATGTCGTAATCGTTTTTGCGCAACGAACCGCTTTTGGCCATGTTCTCGCGCAACATCTCATTTAATTGGGTTCTTTCTTTCCGCAATTCCTGCATCGAAATCTGGAAATCGTTCATCAAAGCATGTGAAGATTCGGTTACCGCGTCAGAGGTGGTAAATACATTTTCGATTTTTTGTATCCGGGACTCGAAGGAGGTGAGCAGGGTTTCGATGAAATCAATGTTGTTATTTGTAGCGGAAGGTTCCATCGTTAGTTTTGTTTTTTAGTGTGAAAAGGTTAAAAAATAAGAGTTATCTTGGCAATTCGTGCTTATTAGTCTTTGCTAAAAGGATGCCTGGCAAGAGAACTCTCCTTAACTGCTTACAAACACTGCTTATGCAGCTTTTGCAGTTAAACCAATGGCTTCTGCATACTTCAGGTATGTTTCAACCGAAGCAACAACCACTCTGGCTTCGATAGCGAGCAATTCGATACCAACTAATGATACGCGAACCCATGCATCAACTACAACGCCTTTGTCCAAAATACGGTCAATAACTTCTACCAAGCTTGATGACCCAATCGTTTTTTCTACCATTTTAAACTCCTTTTTTTTATTGAATTAATTTAAACCGTGCTTTTGATGAGGGACGGATTACCTCGTTGATTGGAGGGTTTGCAACGAACGTGCCGTAAACTGAATTCTTTTTTTCTTTGGAAGAAAAATTCAGGTAAACGACACATTTAGAGTGGAATAAAAACACAAATAAATTTTGGAAAAATATAAATATTTAAATCGGTGCATTTTTTAGCATTCATTTATTGCTCGAAAATGAGCAAATGCTCGGTTTTGAAGTGATGGGAGAGGTATGAAGTTTGAGAGGTGAAAAATGAGAAGTAGGTCAGTATAGTGTCTTTATCTGAAATGGGCTAATAGAAAAAGAAAACAAAAATGATGTTTTTAGCGTGTGGTTAAAAATTTACCAATTGCTTTATTTTGTTACTGTAATATTGTATTTCTGCATTTTGCGGGCAAGTGCCATCCGCTGGATTCCGAGAGCATTGGCTGCCGCAAGCTGGTTGTTATTACAAGTTTCGAGGGCACGACGTATCAATAATGCTTCATTGTCTTCCAGGTTTAATTTTTGGGTTTCGGTTGGTTGTGCCGACTTTGATTTTGTCTTGACCGGAAAATCCTTTATGCTAAGGGAATTTCCTTTGCTTAGAATGATTGCCCGCTCGGTCATGTTTTTAAGCTCACGAACGTTGCCTGGAAAATGGTACTCCTTTAAAGCCGGGATGACATCTTTGTCGATCATCGGAGTGGGTTTATTTAATTTCCTGGATAAGTCGTCCACATAAAACAGCAGCAGCGGCTCGATGTCTTCGGTGCGCTCGCGAAGTGGCGGAATATGGATGTGCAGTGTATTGAGGCGATGGATGAGGTCGAGGCGAAACCGTTTTTCTTCCTCTAACTTGTCGAGGTCGTGGTTGGTTGCCGAAATAATCCTGAAATCGGTGTAGATCGGGCTGGTTTCGCCAACACGTGTTATGGATTTTTCTTCGATAGCTCGCAACATCTTGGCCTGCAAATTCATGGGCATGTCGGCAATTTCATCCAGAAATAAAGTTCCCTGATTGCTGATCTCAAAAAAACCTTTTTTGTCGGTAATAGCACCAGTAAATGAGCCTTTCTTGTGGCCAAAAAACTCGCTTTCCAAAAGTGATTCTGTAATGGCACTGCTGTTGACGGCACAAAAAATATTGTCTTTTCGTTTGCTGGCAAAATGGATGATGCGTGCGATATTTTCTTTGCCGGTTCCACTTTCGCCGGTAATGAGCACATTGGTATCAGGATATTTTGCGGTGGTGAGCGCCATTTCCAGAATTTCTTTTATCTGCGGGCTTACACCGATAAAATGTCGTTCGATGCGCTGTTCCAGGTTTTTCGAAATCAACGAGTTTTTCTCCTCCAGTAGCTTGATTTCACGTTGAAGGAAAAGAAATTTCTGGGTCCGTTCGATGGCAATTCTGATATCAATATGCCGGAAGGGTTTTCGCAAATAATCAATGGCACCCTGACGCATGGCTTTAATCACAGTGTCCATGTCGCCATGTGCCGAAACAATGATTACCTCCATGCTGGGATATTTTACCTTGACGTCTTTTAAAATATCCAGGCCATTAATTCCGGGTAAACGAACATCAAGTACGAGCAAATCAATTGGTTGCTTTTTTAAAATCGAATAACCTTCGGCACCTGTGTTTGCTTCGAAGGCCTGGAAGCCTGATTCCTGAAGGAATTCGGTTAATTCTTCGGTGAAGCGTTTTTCATCGTCAATGATCAGTACATTAAGTTTGTTCATTTTTCTCTGTATTTCTTGTTCTTCATTTTTTCTTCTTTAACGTAATGTCCGTCAGCCGGCAGATTTATTACTGCTCTTTTGTTCTGTCGTGTGGTTCGGTCTTGGGAAGGGTTATCCTGAATGTAGTACCGTCCATTGATTTGCTTTCAATTTCGATGTTTCCATTTAATTCTTTGATAATACCAAACGAAATCGAAAGCCCAAGACCGGTGCCTTTTCCAACATCTTTTGTGGTGTAAAAAGGAAATAAAATCCTGTCAATATCCTCGGATTTTATACCTATTCCATTGTCGGTAACCTCAACATAATTAGTTTGTTCGTCGAATGAGGTTTTAATTTTGATGGATTTTTCAAAATCATCCTTTGTTACTTTTGTCTTCTCCTCGAGGGCATCTTTGGCATTATTGAGCAAATTAAGAATGACCTGTTCAAATTTGTATGTGTTGCCATTAATTGGGTGGACTTTCTTGTCGAGTTTAATCGTCAGTTTTATGCCATGATGTTTAAATTGTTCCGAAATCATCGAAATGGCATTTTTGATGCTTTCGTTAATGTTGAAGGAAGTAACAATGTAATCGTCGTGGTCGCGCGAAAATGCCCTCACATGGTCAATAATGTAGCCGATTCGTTGAATGTCTTCAAAGATCTTTTCCGATTTAATTTTAAAGTAGTTTTCATCAACAGCATTTGTCTGCTTTATTTTAAAGAACATGTTTTCGATACCAAGCGTGATGGAGAGCAGCGGTTGATTGATTTCGTGAGCCATGCCTGAGGCCATTTCGCCAAGGCTAACCATACGTTCGGTGCGGATAAGTTGTTGTTCGATTTTTTTTCGTTGCGAAATATCGCGGATAATGGCCATGTAAGCTTTGGGCCTTCCATCGGTTTCCTGGATTAAGGTGGTGCTTAGCTCGCAAATAAACTGTGTTTTATTTTTCTTGGTCAGGATAACTTCAACATTTTGAACGAGGCCTTCAACCTGGGTTTTTGTTAAAACATCCTTTAATTTACCAATTTCTTCATCAGGAATTAAATGGAAGAAATGCTCTCCAATAAATTCGTATTTATTCTCAGCCCCAAATATTTCGAGTGTAATATTCGATATTTCGGTGATCAGCCCATTAATGTCCATTATAATAATGCCTTCGGGCGAAGCATTAAGGAGGGTTCGGTACATTTTTTCTGATTCGATCAGGGCATCCTTGTTTTGCTTTTTAACTGTGATGTCTTCCGAGATTCCCAGCAGAAATTCAGCATTTCCTTCGCTATCCAAAATGGGTATTTTTTTGGTATAAAGAAATCTTTCGCCCTGATGTTTGGTTTGTATCTTTTCTTCGGGTATTTCTTTTGGCGCTTTTGTTTCGAGAACTTCAAGATCGTTGAGAATGAAAAATTCGGCTTCTGCTTTTGGAAAAAAGTCATAATCAGATTTTCCAATCATTTCATCCCGCGTATAGCCCAGTAATTCTTCGCCTGCTTTATTAAATCTTACAAAACACAGGTCTTTTGCGCTTTTTACAAATAACATCAACGGAAGGTTTTCGATGATACTTGTGAGCATTTTTTCGTTTTCGATAATCTTTTGCTCATTTATTTTGAGTTCGGAAATATCATTACCAAAAACAGCCAAACGGGTTACATTTCCCTCGCCATCCAGGATTGGATAGATGCTGTTATCCATATTCCGTCCCGTTCTTTCATCTTCAAAACGTACGGGCTTTCCGCTGTGAATCACCTCTTCCATTTTTACCTTTCGACTCTCCCGTATATCGGGTGAAAGATAATCAAACACACAGGTGCCCAAAAGTTCACCCTTGTTAAGTCCAAGCCTTTTTTCAACTATTTCGTTATGTGCCAAAACTGTTCCATCTGTATTCATGAGGAATGCTGATTCGAGAATGGCGTTTATGAGCGCATGAGCAGCTTCTTCGCTTTCTTTCAAATTATCTTCGGCCACTTTGCGTTCGGTAATGTCGGCAACCAAGGCTAATGCACCCAGATAATTTCCAGTATCACCGTTAATTGGTGTTGTTTCGATGCTGGTGTAAATTCGTTTTCCATCTTTGCGGATAAATTCGAATTCGTGTTGCTCCCTGATGCCTTGTTTACGTCGTTCAACATTTTTTTGCGCTATTTCAATTCCCTTTTCATCCATGAATGAATATAATGATTTCCCCATCATTTCTTCAACAAAATACCCAAGGATTTCTGCCATGCGTGGATTAACATAAGTAGTGATAGATTCGGTATTGATGGTCCAGATGCCTTCCTGAGCCAACTCAACCAGCTGGCGGTATTTTTTCTCACTTTCTATCAGTGCCTCTTCTGCCTGTTTGCGCCTGGTGATATCAATCATCGCGGTAAGTAAATATTTCTTGCCATTAATGCTCATCAATTCACCCGAGAAAAGCCCTTGTATAATTTTCCCGTTTTTCCCGTTAACCTGAAGTTCGATATTGGTAATCCGACCCGACGATAATAATTGTTTTGAAGCAGCTTCTTGTTCTTCCTGTTTTGGAAACAAGCCAAGTTCATGGGTAGTTTTTCCTATAATTTCTTCAAATGAATAGTCTAGAGTTCTGAGAAAAGCATTGTTGACGTCTGTGAAAGTCTGTTCAGGAAAAACAGATAAGGCCATTGGGGTAGGGCTGTGGCGGAAGATACTTTCGAATCGCAGCTTTGCCTCCAGTTCTGCACTAACGTCTTTGCTGATACCGAAAATACAATCGGCTCCGTTCCACCTTCCAAACCAAAGACGGCTTTCGGCGGGTATGAGTTCACCGCTCTTTGTTTCGAGAGGCAGGGGACACATTTCGCGGTCGCCCCTGAACATTGCCTCAAAAATCTCTGAAGCTTCCGGGCGGGCATCAGCTGGATTCAGGTCGATGGCATACATTTCCGAAAGCTCTTCGGCAGTGTATCCCAGCTTATGTTTTAGGGCTTTGTTTGTGAAGATAATACGGCCACTTTGGTTTGCAACCAAAATCATATCACCCATTGTATCGAAAAAAGTGTGGTAATTGACTTCACTTTCTTTTAACGCGTTTTCGATAAGTTTTCGTTGGGTTATAACCTCAAAAATAGCCACAAAATAGCCAATCTGAGGACTGTAAACAGAAATTGAAAGCCACATTTTTAACGATTGGAGGTAAAACTCAAAATTTCTTGGTGGTCCGCCCTGAGCAACGGTTCCGTAAAGCTCAAATAATTCAGGGTCGGATTCGCGGATGCCCGGAATTATTTCGGAAACATTTTTACCAACCACATCTTTTAGCCCGGTTTGGGCTTCAAAAGCTTTGTTTACCGCAAGATAAGTAAAGTCATAAGGCTTGTTTTCATCATCAAAAAGCATTTTGCACCAGGCAAACCCATCAAGCATATTTTCGAATAAATTGTGATAAAGGGTTTCGCTTATTCGTAAAGCCTCTTCTGTCTTTTTTCGAGCGGTGATATCCTGGAATATCTTGAGGATAGCCTTTTTTCCATTAAACATCATGCCGGTATAACTTACCTCGGCAATCCTTCCCCCCATTACGCCATGAATTTCAAATGAGTTTGTTTCTCCGATTTGTATTTCCGGGTTTAATTGACAATCATTACATTGCACTTTTTCGTCGTGGTAAACTTCCCAACATTTTTTTCCCAAAACATCCTTTCCAAAATCTTTTTCCAGATTCTCGTTCATAAAAAGAATCGTTCTTTCCTCCGAAATTATGGCCATCCCAAAAGGTATGGTTTGCAAAAGAGAGGTGTTAAACTGGTTGCTTTGGAGTAACTTTTGATTTAGGTTAGCCATCTCCCTTGAAGACTCCTCCAACTCGAGACGTTGATCTAAAATATTTTGTTTTTGCCGGAATAACTCGATGAAAACCTTGATTTTGCTGGTTAAAATACGCTTGTTAAAGGGTTTAAGAATAAAATCAACAGCGCCCGAGCTATAACATTTCTCGAGTTCAAATTCGTCATTTGCCTGAGCTGTAATAAAAATTATAGGAAAAGTGTCGTGGGTTTTATCATTTTGCAAAATGTCGGCCAGCTCGACACCGCTCATTCCTGGCATTCTGATATCAATGAGAGCCAGTGCAATTTCTTTATTACGGATTTTTTCGATCGCTTCATGCCCCGATTGGGCCATGATAATATTAACCTCAAATATCTCTAGAATGTCCTCAAGTAATGTTAAGTTATCAAAAATATCATCTACAATGAGGATGTTTGGGTTTCTCTCCATAATTCCACGATTTAAAAACGGTGCTTTTTTACCAACATAAATCAGCAAAACAATTCATGCTTTCACGAATTATTTATTGGGTAAAGATATTGAAAGCCTGAATACCAGATGCACAAATTGAAGGATAAAAATGCGGAAACGAAAACAGCGCAAATGGTTTTAGCCGTCGAGCGATTAAATATCAATAACTTAACAAACTTGCTGAAAATTAAATCAACGAAAAGCAATCGAAAGAAATAACCACGTTTTGGTAAAAACATTTTAGTTGAACCAAATCCGCCGCATTGATTGATCTCTGAGGGCCAGGAATTTTTTGGAAGGCTGGTTGAAAATTACCAGGTAAAAGCCGCTTGTCATCTGGTTGGATAAACCGCTTTGAAAAAATGGATAAAACATCGGTTTGAGATACTTTTTCTAAAGTTTTCAGGCAACAATTAGCCCAAAAAAGCACCTAAAAAGGCACACATTATTTGAAATCAAAATAAACTGTGCAAAAATCAAAAATATTTAAAAATACGTTTATTCGCAAAACCCATACGTTCGTTCGTCAAAACCCATACGTTCGTTCATCAAAATCATACATTTCGGTTTTTGGAGAATTGCCTTCAATAACTCAATACTTGCATAAAATGATTTTTTGATATACTTTAGCAGTCTGTTTTTATACAAAAACAAATTTCATAAGTTCTTTCGAGTAAAAAATTGTTGAATCATTTTGCGAATAAATCACCCAAATTTGATCAGGCAGAATTCACCTTTCTTTCCCCCTCCATTTTCCCTAATGATTCGATTTAACGTTGTACAATCCCCTCCTAATAGTTGGTTAATAGATTGTACAACACAAGTTTACCCTGTATAAAAAACCTTCCAAACGCTCTGTTTTGGAAGGTTTTTTTTATGATCATTCGCAATTTTCCGGTTTAAAACGCATCGTTTTTTATTAATGGTTTTTTCTCCTCAGAAATCCGAATCCAGGTTTTGATAACAAAGAGCCACAACCAGCAGGTAAAATCCGTAATTAAAAGGTAAGATTTAACCCAAAACTTGGCATAAACGGTAATTGATAAACCACACCGTTGGTTACACGGTTTACGTAAAATACATTATTTCGGTCGTAAAGATTGGTTACGCCTAAATCGGCTTCAAGAACTGAATGTTCGCTCAGGAAAAACTTCTTTTTAATGTTAAAATCCATACGATGGTAGGTAGGCAACCGTCCTTTGTTCAGGTCGGCATATTGAATTCCAAGCAGACCGTTTTCGGTGAGATAATTTGAATTTATCCCGTCATCAAATCTGACTTTTTCAAAATAACCCTGTGTTTCGGTGAAGGGAAAGCCTGTTCCAAAATTCCATCGAACGCTAACTTCCCATTGCATTTTTTCGCCAAGGGTGTACGAAGCTAATAAATTCATGTTGTGGCGGCGGTCGTAGTGCGGATAATACCAGATGAAGCCATCATACCTTTCGACAAATGCAAACGAATATGCACCCCACAGGTAGAGCCGGTTGAAATCGTATTTGAGCGAAACATCAATGCCATCGGCGTAGCCTTTTTCGATTATGAAATCCTTTTTCTGTGAATCGGGAGTTCCAGCCGGGGCATTGTTTTCGTCAAAAATTTTATTCCTGTTAAGGTTTGTCAGCTGCGAAAAGTTTTTATAATAAACCTCCAGGTTGATTGTGAGATTTCGAGAAATATCCTGCTCGATACCAACAATAAGGTGTTGTGATTTTTGGAGTTTATCCTTCACAGTTTTGCCGTCGAACTCTTCGGGCAGGTTATCGGGTCCCGATAAGAAGCCATAAAATAAGTTAACCACATCTTTGTCGGAGCGGGCACTGATCAGATTTTGCGAATAAAGCCCTGCTGCAAGCTTAATTCTCGTTTTATCTGAAGCATTGTATTTCATTGCAAAACGGGGTTCGGGCGAAACATTTGAAAGCGAGGCGTACCATTGTACCCGGAAGCCTGGTTCGAATAAAAACTTCCCAGAGGTAAATTTATATTTAAGGTAACCAGCTAATTCTGTTGTGTTTAGATCTTCATCATCCCCAATTTTTACACCAACATCATTTGTAAATTGGAAACTGGTTTTAAAGCCATTCAATTCCAGACCATATTTTAATTCGTTTTTACCCAGAAAATAGGTAAAATTTAAGCCGGCATTAAAACCAGTAATCGAGCTGGTTCGTGGTTCGGCAAAATCTTCTTCCAGGCTCATTTTATAGTTCGAATAGGCCAGGACTCCTTCCATCAGCACGGGCGATCTTCCGGGAATTACCAGAAAATTGGCACCAAGTCCGTTTGCATCCCAGTGATAATCAGAAATATCTTTATAATTTACCTTATCGGTATATTTAAAACCAAACAGGTTTACCTTGCTTCCATTTTCGCCATTAATCGAAATTTTTCCATAAAGGTCCAGAAAATTAAAGGGAAGTCCATCTTCCTCAATATATTTATAAAAAACCTTTGAGCTTTGTTCGAGGTATGAATTTTTTATAGATAAAATGTAGGATGAACTACTTCCGCCTTTTTCAGGTTGTTTTTTAATCGGCCCTTCAATCAATGCTTTTGCTCCAAAAGTAGAGGCGCCAATTTTTCCGGACAATCGTTTTTTGTTCCCATCACGGGTGGTAATGTCCATTACCGATGATATGCGGCCACCATGTTCAGCATTAAAACCACCAGTGAAAATGTCGGCATTTCTGATAATATCGGTATCAAAGACCGAAAAAAGCCCAATCGAATGGAAAGGATTATAAATGACCATTCCATCGAGCAGCACCTTGTTTTGAATGGGCGAACCACCACGGATGTAAAGCTGCCCTCCCTGGTCGCCGGTAAAAATTACTCCGGGTAAAATCTGGAGATATTGCGCAATATCAGGTTGCCCACCTACCGAAGGTATCTGTTTGATGTCGAGTGGGGTAACTTTTACAATCGAAGTTCGCGTTTCGGTTTTGGCAACCTCACGTTCAGCCGAAATCTTAACTTCACCCAGCAGCACGGAGTTTTTATTAAGAAAAAGATTTTGCGTCAAAAGATCATTTGGCTTTAGATTTACCTCCATTTTGAGCGTATCGTAACCGAGGTAGGTAACCAACAGGGTGTATTTTCCGGGAGGAATCTGAGTAATAGCAAAATATCCGTTTACGTCGGTTGCCGCACCATAAGAAGTTTTCGAAAGGTAAACGTTTGTAAAAATAATCGGCTCACCGTTTTGTTTTTCGTAAACAAAACCCCTGATAGTGGCATTTTGGGAACGTACCGGACTGATGGCCAAAACGAAAAGTACAACAACAATGACAGTGGCAGTAAAGATTTTTTTCATAGCAAAAGTTGTAAAATTCTCCTGATAATCTGCTTTTTATAGTTAAAGATTCCCAAACGAAGCGATTTCTTAAATATTATTATAAAATCAGCTAATGGTTTGAATAAATAAGTGAGTAGGGGAGGAAGTAGGCAGTCACAAGTGGGCAGTAGGCAGTCGTCGGTAGGCAGACTGACCTTTCATGAATTTGGTTGACAGAATTTATTCAATATTTAGTTTACATGTTGATCAGTCGGCTGATTACCAACTGCTACTGCCGACTACTAACGGCCAACTTTTTTATTTCCTTAATCCGGCTAATTGTTTAAATAGTTCGGTTTCTTTGGGACTAAGGTTTTCGGGTAAGATAACCTGGAGTTTTATGTACAAATCACCAAAACTGCCGGCTTTTCCATAAATCGGCATTCCGAGTCCCTTTAACCGTAATATTTTTCCGTTCGGTGTTTCTTTTGGAATGCTGATGCTCATCGGTCCTTTTAGGGTTTCGATTGTATGCTTGCCTCCTAAAACTGCTGTGTAAAGATCAATTCCGGTGGGAGTGTGAAGATCGGTTTTGTCAATTTCGAAGCTCGTATTATTGATGATGTTGATTTTTAGGAAAATATCTCCCTCAGGCCCGCCATCATCTGATTTTCCTCCTTTGCCCTTGATGCGGAGCATTTGCCCGTCGGTTGCGCCGGGCATGAGATTGACTTTGATTTTCTGGCCATCCACGGTCAAAATTGTAGAGGTTCCGTGGTAAGAATCAGTGAGGTGAAGATTTATCTCAGCTTCAAAATCACGGCCTTTGGTTTGCCGCATACTTCTTCCCTGCGCTGTTTCTCCGGGAAAGCCGCCGCCGCCAAAAAAACTTTCAAAAAAATCGGAAAACCTGCCCGAGCCGCCAAACATATCTTCCATGCGTGAACGCCCAGGACGCCCGCCACCCTGACCAGTAAATTGTGAGAAATCGAAACCACCACCGCCACCCTGCTGAAACTGATTCCAGTTTGATCCCAACTGATCGTATTTCCGGCGTTTTTCGTCGTCGCTTAAAACTTGGTTGGCTTCCGAAATTTCCTTGAATTTTTCCTCGGCTTGCTTATTTCCGGCGTTTTTGTCGGGATGGTATTTTTGGGCTAACTTCCTGTATTTCTTCTTAATCTCATCTTTGGAAGCTGTTTTTTCGACACCCAAAACTTTATAATAATCTTTGTAATCCATAACTTTAATTTTCATTTCCTTTTCGGGATTTTCGGAAATCAAACATCATGCTAAAAGGGAAATCAAACCTAAAATTGCATGATTTATAATGGTTTGCATCGTTTTAGTGACAAAAATGCAGTAAAGCAAAAAGAGCTTTGCAAATTCCTGCAAAGCTCTTTTAAAATCAAAAATTATTTTGGATTGAATGTTTGGTCAGTTAAATCAGGATTAGCGTGTGTTTAGCTTGGTTATCGTCTTTTTTTCGTAAACATACACAAAGTTACCATCCCGCGACAATGAAGTAATGGCGCCTGTCCTGGCTTTGAAATCTTTATAAACACAGGTATTCAGATCAAAAGTGCCGATGTCGGCCTTGTCGGTTTTCATCACGAGGATATCATCAATCCTGTCTTCGAGGGTTGATGTCCGGTATTTGCCAGAATTAATCAACTGGCCGGTGCTTGCATCAAAAGTTGAAACGCCTTTTTCGCCAACAACAACAATGATGTTATCTTTAAATGGTAAAATCATCTGAGCCAGTCCAACACCACCTTTCGAAACCGGAACCTCGTATTTTTCCTTGCCAGTGGCGATATCCATCGAATAAAGTTCTTTTCCGCTGCAAACAATGTTATTTCCGTTAAACGAAATAGCGTTAGTAATTCCCTTTTTAAATTTTTCCGATTCCCAGGCAAGTGTACCATCGCTGGCATTGAAAGCCTGAATACCACAAGGTTTTACATTTTCGAAGAGTATGGCTGTTTCGGTAACAACCTGGTCGCCACTACGATATGTTCTGGTATATTGAATCTCAACCACACCACCAACCTGGAGAAGAACTTTCCCGTCTTCAACCCTCATCCCCGGAATAGCACGTGCGCCTTTGATTTCGCGTGAAGTCCAGAGCAGTTTACCTGTGTTGATGTCGTATTTTTTTACATATTGATTGTTTTTATCCGTCATATCGAGTACGTAAAGGTCTTCGCCAACAGTAACCGGCTGAGCTACTGCACCGTAAACACCAAAGACCTTGCATCCGGAAGGTTTGCTAACCAGTTTCTCTGGTGTAAAATCAAAGGCTGCCGACCATAATTTGGCGCCTGTGTTGTAATCGTAAACCTGTAAACCGTTAAGATTGAGATAAACCTTGTTATCCTTAACATTAAGGCTGAAAAGAAACTGTTTGGAAATTACTTTTCTGTCGGCACGCCCGATGTAGGTATTTTCCCAGATGATTTCGCCATTTTTCAGGTTAATCTTTGATACCTGATTTTTAAAACCAGTAAATAGTGCACCCAGCGAACTTGGTACAAAGTTTACCATCACCAGGGTTTTATCGTTGCTGCTGTAAAAATACTTGCCAACAACGCCTTTAAATTTCTCGGTACTCCAAAGTTCTTCACCGGTCTGGGCTTTGATATAAACCAACGACTTTTTGAGCGTTACAGCAAAGCAATCTTCTTCGTCAATATAGGTGATTGAGTTCTCGTCAAGATCCTGGTATTTGTCGGTGGTCCAAAGGCTTTGGCCGGTTTCGAGGTTGATGCAGGCAATCTGGTCTTTACCCATTTTTCGTTCGAATAAAAAGATGGTACTCGATGCCCAGAAAGGAATGAGTTCATCAATTTTCCGCAGGTTTGGCGCGATTTCTTTAAAATCTTTTGTCCAGATGGTTTTTCCGGAATTGTTGTCGAAAACGGTCATTTCCTTTTCGGAAGCAGCGTAGCTGTGTTCGCCTTCGAGCGAGGTTCCCGAAAAAAGTATCTGGTGACTTAATTTGGATTCCCAAACTACAGTCATGTCTTCCTGTGCTGTTAAACCGACAAACGAAAACACTAAAAGTGTAAAAAGCATTAATTTTCTCATAATGATCTGTTTTTAG
>CAIYZW010000442.1 GCA_903930725.1 uncultured Bacteroidota bacterium | reverse complement strand
GTTTAACTTCTTTCTCAATTTCAAAATACCCAAACATCGAAGCCACGGGTTTCATTTCTTCCGGAAAACCGCCGGAAGCAAAAAAGTCTTTCAACAGCGCCTCCTCCTCAATGTTAGTAAGGCCTTCGAAGTACTTTTCGATTAATATTTCAACTTCTTTTATATTCATAATTGTGTGTTTTTGTCAATTGTTCGCGTATTGCTTTTCGTGCCCTCGAAAGATTTACCCGCACCGCGTTGAGGTTCATCTGCAAAATCTCAGCAATTTCTTCAAATTCGAGGCCTTCAACATCGCGCATCTGGATGATCAGGCGCTGTTGTTCGGGCAGTTGCCGGATAAACCTGTGAATATTGCCGGCATCCTCCTTTAATTCGATAATTTTTTGTGGAGAATGATAATCCACCGGCGCGTTCCATTCGGTAAGTCCGGCATTTTGGTAATGTTTCGATTTAATTTTATCGAGACACATATTTTTAGCAATCACCATTGCAAAAGCCTCTATGCTCCTATAATTCTCCAATTCGGTCCGCCGTGCCCACAATCTGTAAAAGACCTCCTGAGTGACATCTTCAGATTCTTCGGAATTATTTAAAATCCGGTTAGCCAGCCTGAAAAGCTTATCTTTTATTGGGAAAACCCGGTTTTTAAATTCTTCTGTTGTCATCAGGTGAAGAGACGAGTAATTGAAATGTTTATTACAAATTAAGCGAATTTATGGCCGGTTGTTATCAAAAAGCCAGAGAAAAATCAAAAAGCAATTTTCTAATAACAAGAAAAATAACGAGTTAACCACAAAATGCGGCAATAAGTTGGCCGGCAAATTTTTTTAATTATTTTTGTGCACCGTTGGTACGGGTAGCAGGAATTAATTACAAAAACAGAAATAGTTATTCACTAAAATTTACTCTAATGTTTAAACAACACCCAAAAGGGCTTATTGTAGCATTTTTCGCCAACATGGGCGAAAGGTTTGGTTTTTATACCATGATGGCGATACTTGTACTTTTCCTTCAGGCTAAATTTGGCCTGAACGAAGATGTTGCCGGCGGTATTTATAGCTGGTTTTATTTCGGTATTTATGCTTTGGCGCTGCTTGGCGGACGGTTGGCAGATTATTTTAATAAATACAAAACCGTAATACTTGTAGGACAAATAATAATGTTTGCCGGATATTTCGCGCTTTCCATCCCCGGACTTTCGCTGGCGTTAACGATTGCAGGGCTTTTTACAATCGCGCTTGGAAACGGTTTGTTTAAGGGCAATCTTCAGGCTGTGGTTGGTCAGATGTACGACGACCCAAAATATGCCAAGCTCAGGGATACCGCGTTCATGGTTTTTTACATGGGAATAAACGTAGGCGCATTCTTTGCACCCTTTGCTGCAACAGGCGTGCGTAACTGGTGGTTAAAATCCAATGGCTTCCTGCACGATGGAAGTTTACCAGCTATTTGTCATCAATTTCAAAAAGGCGAACTTAAAGACACCAACACGTTGCAAACCCTTGCCGACAGTGTAAGCCTGAAAGGACCCGTTACTGACCTCGCTGCCTTTGCGCAAAATTACCTCGATGTTTTTTCTCGGGGATATAATTATGCCTTTGGAATAGCTGCCGGTGCTATGATAGTGTCGTTATTGGTTTATCTCTTTTACAGCCGTTTGTTACCAAATAAAGAAAAGATTGTAAAAGCACCCGGCGAAAAAGTTGATAAAAAACCATGGGCATTATTTGTTGCCCTGGGTGCCGCAGTTATTACCGCTTATTTAATCAGTTTATTTAAAGATGTTGCAACAGGCGCTGCTTTTGGGCTTTTTGCATTTTTTGTAACCTGGATTAATCTGGTAGCTCAAAAAGATGAGCGGCAACGCATTACTGCATTAACGCTGGTGTTTTTTGTGGTTATCTTTTTCTGGATGTCCTTTCACCAGAACGGCCTTACACTCACTTTCTTTGCACGCGATTACACCGTTAAAACGGTTGATCCTTACACTTACATGTTTTTTACGCTTGAAAACATTCTTTCAGTTATTGCCTTTATAGCTGGTTTTGTTTTAATACTGGGTAAGAAGAATTCGCTTAACACCAAATTAATTGGTGGCGCTTTGGTTGTTGCAGGTGGCTCGGCATGTTATTATCTTTTTAATCAGGCAGATCCTCAAAATTCAATCGCACCCGAAGTTTTCCAGTCGTTTAACCCGCTTTTCATTGTTTCGCTTACCTTTTTGGTGATGGGAATTTTTGCCTGGCTCAATAAACGCGGCATCGAACCCTCTACGCCACGAAAAATCGGCATCGGGATGGTTATCGCCGCCGCCGGTTTCTTAATCATTCTGGTTGCATCATTGAATCTTGTTTCACCTCACGAATTAAAATTTGTTGACGAAAGCGGGGCTATCAAATACAACCCGGTTCCCGATTCATCGCGTGTAATGCCGTATTGGCTAATGAGTTCGTACCTGATTTTGACTATCGCCGAACTTTTCCTCAGCCCGATGGGTTTGTCGTTTGTAGCAAAAGTAGCACCACCCCGTTTCCAGGGATTGATGCAAGGCGGCTGGTTACTCGCAACTGCCGTTGGAAATAAATTGTTATTTATCGGAAGCACATTCTGGGGTAAACTCGACCTGTGGCAATTGTGGTTGATTTTCATCGTTTGCTGTCTCCTGTCAGCAGCGTTCATTTTCTCGGTTCTTAAAAGACTCGAAAAGGTAGCAAAATAATATTCAGAAAAAATTCTTTAAAAGGCTGCTCTTTAAGATGGGCAGCCTTTTTATTTTTACATTATGGAGGATTTACAATTTCCGTGGGGCCACCACCGCCGGTTTAATTCGTACAACGAATATTTCAAGAAGATTTTTGGCCAGAGGGTTCAAAAGCTTTCGATAGATGCAGGTTTTAGCTGTCCAAACCGCGACGGAACTGTTGGCACAGGAGGATGTGCTTTTTGCAACAACGATGCTTTTAATCCTTCCTACTGTCAGCCGGCAAAAAGCATAAAACAACAAATCGAAGAAGGCAAGCAATTTCATGCATGGAGGTACCGGCGTGCCGTGGATTATCTTGCCTACTTCCAGGCTTTCTCGAACACCTTTGCCCCGTTGGAACAGCTTAAAAAAATTTATGATGAAGCTTTGGCTGTTGATGGAATTATAGGTTTGGTGATCGGCACCCGACCTGACTGCATTGACGACGAAAAACTCGATTATTTTGAGACGTTATCCAAAAAACATTACCTGATTATCGAATACGGCATCGAATCCTGCTATGACGAAACCCTTGTAAAAATTAATCGTGGCCACACATTTGGCCAATCTGTTGAAGCCATCCAAAAAACAGCGGCACGAGGGATAAAAGTGGGTGCCCACGTAATTTTAGGCCTTCCCGGCGAAACAAAACTTCAAATCATGGCCGAAGCCGGAATACTTTCAAAGTTACCATTAAACACGCTCAAATTCCATCAACTCCAGGTTGTCGAAAAAACAAGAATGGCTTTTGATTATGCCACACAGCCCGATAACTTTGTTTTCTTTACTTTAGAAGAATACATCGAATTGATCATCAGTTTTTTAGAAAACCTGAATCCGGCCATTGTTATCGAAAGGTTTGCCGGCGAGGTTCCTCCGCGATTTTTAGCCGGACCGGGCTGGGGAACCATTCGTTACGACCAGATACTCCAAAAAATCGAAAATCGGATGGAGGAAAGAATAACCTGGCAGGGGAGGTTATATTTTTAAATCAAAAACGCAATTATCCAATTTGTAGTTGATATTCAAACAGATAACAACGGTTTTCACCATAGAATTCTCCCCGAAAGGGGTTAAATATAGGCCTTTTCGAAAAATGAAATTTTGAGAAAATGCTAATCCTAACAGAAAAAATGTAAATTTGCTTATTCAAATAATAGAATTATTTACCAAAATCAATCTTTAATTATGCTTAGAAAATTACAGTTATTTACAATTTTACTCGCGATAACCTTATCCTCCTTCGCACAGGACTGGATTCAGGTAGATTCCGAGTTAGCCAATGGATTGGGCGTAGGCCAGATCTCAGTTGGTATGAACGATGCCACGGCTCTTTGGGCCGCACCAATCAATGCTGATGGTACCATCAACGATTCTTTTACAAAATCAACCGATGGTGGATTAACATGGACTTCCGGTGATTTTAATGCCGGAACAGGATTATCAATGCTTTTTGCAATTGATGCAACAACCTGCTGGGCAGTTTTCA
Source organism: uncultured Bacteroidota bacterium (assembly GCA_903930725.1). Lineage (GTDB taxonomy): Bacteria > Bacteroidota > Bacteroidia > Bacteroidales > 4484-276 > CAJATL01. The sequence continues at coordinate 4,665 of CAIYZW010000442.1, read as the reverse complement.
ATACCGGCGCAACGCAAGGCTTGTACAAAACCACCGACGGTGGCGCAACATGGGTGAAAAAGGGTGGTGTTTACAATGCTTCTTCTTTTGCCAATGTTATTCATTTCTATAACAACAACGAAGGTTTTGCAATGGGCGACCCTGTTGGCGGTTATTATGAAATCTACACCACTACAGATGGTGGTGAAACATGGACACGCGTACCAACAGGAAGTATTCCTGCTCCAACATCGGGCGAGTATGGAATTACTGGAAACACGACATCTGTTGGCAACAACAGTTGGTTCGGCACAAACATGGGCAGGGTTTTCAGGTCAACCAATAAAGGCTTTACTTGGCAGGCTGCTTTAACTCCATTTGGTACAGCAAACGTTGTACAACCTTTATTCAAAGATGCAAATGTTGGTATTTGCTTCCGCTCATACCTGAATATGGGTATTGAACCAGAATTAAATGTTTCATCAGATGGCGGCGCTACCTGGACGGTACTGGCTGTAAACGGTTCGATGTATGCCCGTTGGTTTGCTTTTGTTCCTGGTACCACAAGTACATGGGTAGGCAGCTCATCAGAGGTAGGTTTCGAAGGAATCAGTTATACCGAAAACGACGGAGTTGATTGGTCAGACCTAACCGTTGGAACTCCTGTTCAGTCTCCTGTTTTTGTTGACAATTCAACCGGCTGGGCCGGAACATGGGTAGTTGGCGGCGTTGGTGGTATCCTCGTTTACAACGGCGATCCATTGCCAGGCGGTGGCCCGACAAGCATTATTCTGGAAGATTTTGAAAGTTATACTGCTGGTCAGAAATTGGCTCAACAAGCCGTAGCTCAGGGTAAAGATTACTGGACAACCTGGAGCAATGCTCCTGGTGGTGCCGAAGATCCAACTGTTTCGGCTGACCAACACTTAAGTGGTGCAAATTCAGTGGTAATTGCCGGAACAAACGACGCTGTTTTAAAATTAGGTGATAAGATTGCCGGTAAATACTCAGTAAAATTCAATGTTTTTGTTCCAACCGGATTTTTTGGATATTACAATATTCTTCATCTTTTTAATGGCGCAAGCAGCGAATGGGGAACTCAGGTTTACTTTGATGCAGGCGGATTGGCCACAGTTGATGCTGGTGCCGAAGGTGCTGCAACATTCAACTACTTTTACGATGAATGGTTTCAACTGGAGAACATTATTGACCTTAACAATGACTGGGCGCAGATTTACTATAACGGAGACCTGGTTGTTGAATGGCAATGGAGCTTAGGTACTTTTGGGACTCCTGGTCTTAATCAATTAGGTGCTGCCAATTTCTATGCATGGAATGTAAATGGTTCACCAAAAACTTACTATGACGACATTGATTTCACCGAACTTGCTCCTCCAGGAGGCGATCCTGAAATTATTGTTTCACCTTTATCAATGACACAAACCCTCGAATCTGGACAAACAGCAAACCAGAATCTTACAATTACCAATACCGGTGTTGCTGATCTCGACTATACAATTGCTATTTCTTACGTTACTACCGTTAACAGCAATAATGGCGGAACCGCTGGCAGATCAGCTTCAGCAGCTCAGGAATTGAAATCTGAAACCATTATTAATCCTTCCGATATTACCGCTCAGGTTACCGGAAACGGACAAGCTTATCCTGGTTCGAGCGATGACGTTGTTTTACTTCATTATGATGGTGATAATGCTTCTGCAGTTGGTCTCACCAATGGCGGAACTTACGAAGTTGCTGCTATGTTCCCTGCTACCATGGTTGGAAGCTATATTGGAATGGAACTTACAAAGGTTGAGATTTATATCAACGACCCTGCCGATTCTTACAAACTGAAGATTTATGGTGCCAATACACCAAATGCACCAGGTTCGGTGCTTTATGAACAAGCTTTCTCGGCAACATCATTGAGTTGGAACACTGTAACTTTAACAAATCCTGTTACCCTTTCAGGTGGCGACATCTGGGTTTCTTATGAAATCGTACAATCAGTTGCCGGAGTATTTCCTGCAGGTACCGATGCCGGCCCACACCAATTTAACGGTGACTGGATTAAAACCGGTCCATCGTGGGCACAACTTCACATTTTAGCTCCAACATTGGATTATAACTGGAACATTCGTGCAACAATCGAAGGCGAACCCATCTCAGCATGGTTATCAGCTAATCCTGTTTCCGGAACTGTAATTCCTGGCGGATCTGATGCTGTATCTGTAACTTTTAACTCAGGTAGCCTTGCAGTTGGAACTTACCTGGCACACATCACTGTTTCAAGCAACGATCCGGTAACTCCTTCAGTAGTTGTTCCTGTAACACTTACCGTTGGTGGAAATCCTCCTTCAGCAATTGCCGAACTTACATTCGAAGATCAGGCCGACTGGTCAATGACTTTTAACCCATGGTTGGTTAATGATTTTGACCAACAAGCTACTTATGGCTTTACCTCGATTACTTTCCCGGGGGTTTATGAGCCAATGGCATTCATAGCTTTCAATCCTGCAACAACAGAACCGCCAATGACCAGCGATCCTGAAATCCAGCCACATGCTGGCGTTAGATTTGGCGCTTGTATGGCTTCTAACGCTGCTCCATGGAACAACGACTGGATGATTTCTCCACAGATCCAACTTGGCGAAAACTCACTCCTCAACCTCTGGGTAAAATCTTACACCTCCGATTATGGCCTCGAAAGATATAAAATTGGTGTTTCAACAACAGGCATAAACCCGGCCGATTTCACCATTATTAGTGGTGCAACATATTTGGAAGCTCCGGTTGCATGGACTGAAAAAACCTTCGATTTATCAGCTTATGATGGCCAGTTGGTTTATGTTGCCATTCAATGTCTTTCGCAAGATGCATTTGTATTTATGATTGACGACATCATGATTACCTCGGTAACCGCAATTAACGATAACAATCTTAATGCTGGAATTAAAGTCTATCCTAATCCTGCAACAAATTTCGTAAACGTTACCAGCGAAGTCGAAATATCAAATGTTAGAATTGTAAACTATACCGGACAGCTTGTTTATAGCCAGAATGTTTCGGATAATAACGTAAAAATCAGCACCAGCGAATTGCCGGCAGGTATTTATATCCTGCAAATGGAAACCGAAAAAGGTTGGGCAAGTCAAAAATTAGTTGTTGAATAATATTATTTTGCATTTTATTAAAAAAGTCCTGGTTTTGCCGGGACTTTTTTATTTTTACCTGTATGGAAAAAGACATCACATTTTTCGAAAAAGTATTTGAAGTTGTAAAACTTATCCCGAAAGGGAAAGTTACAAGCTACGGTGCCATTGCTGCGTTTCTTGGAACAAAAGGTTCTTCGCGGATGGTTGGTTGGGCTATGAATAGCTCACATCATTCAACAGCAAACATTCCGGCGCATCGTGTTGTAAACCGGAATGGCGTTTTAACCGGAAAACACCATTTTGGAGGTCCGGAAATTATGAAACAGCTTTTGGAGAGCGAAGGAATCATCATCGTCAATGATCAGATTATTGATTTTGAAAAACACTTCTGGAACCCCGCAACCGAACTAAATTGTTAGGTTTCGGTTTCTAATTAAGCAATTACTTACTTAATAATTTGTTACTTTTGCCGCCTAAAAAACATAAAAATCATGTTTTTAAATTAATCTAAACAAAATGGCCTACACAAAACAACAGGTTATCGAGGCTCTAAAAGAGGTAATTTACTTCCCGCAGCACGATAACATTGTTTCTCTCGGAATGGTTGACGACATCATAATCGAAGGAAAGAAAATCAGTTTTACGCTTGCATTTCCACAGCCCAACGACAAAAGTGCTGCAATTGTCGAACAGGCATGCGTTGATGCTGTTTTAAAAAATATTGGTAAAGATGTTCATATCAGGGGAAATATCACACTCAAAGCCAAAAAAGAAAACCCGCTCGACAAGGTGAAATATATTGTGGCCGTTGCATCAGGAAAGGGAGGGGTAGGAAAATCAACTGTGGCAGCAAATCTTGCCGTTGCACTCTCCAAAACCGGCGCACGGGTTGGCATTCTCGATGCCGATATTTATGGCCCGTCGCTTCCGCTGATGTTCGGTTTGGTAGATGCAAAACCAATGTCGGAACACAAAAATGGTCGCGACATGATAATTCCTGTCGAAAAATATGGCATGAAAGTGTTATCTATAGGTTTTTTTGTTGACCCAAACCAAGCCTTACTCTGGCGCGGCCCGATGGCCTCCAACGCTTTGCTCCAACTCCTCAACGACACCGATTGGGGCGAACTCGATTTCCTTGTCCTCGACCTTCCTCCCGGAACAGGCGACATCCATCTTACCCTTGTCCAGGAAGTTCCGGTTACAGGCGTAGCCATTGTCAGCACTCCACAGGAAGTTGCTCTGGCCGATGCCCGAAAGGCTTTTAGCATGTTTAATTCTGAAAAAATCAAAGTCCCGGTTTTGGGTTTAATCGAAAATATGTCATATTTCACTCCGGCAGAATTGCCCGACAACCGCTACTATATTTTTGGAAAAGAAGGCGGAAGACGCCTGGCAGAAGAATCAAACGTACCGCTTCTTGGCGAAATTCCGCTGGTTCAGAGCATTTGCGAGTCTGGTGACCAGGGTATGCCCGTGGCCATGAAGGATTCGACGAATCCCGAATCGAAAGCATTTGAGCAGTTAGCTT
>CAIYZW010000441.1 GCA_903930725.1 uncultured Bacteroidota bacterium | reverse complement strand
TTGCAACTGCTATTTTGCTCAGATTTTTATTGGGTGATTGGTTTATAGGTATTGACTTTTGTTGAAATTCTATCCCAGATAAGTCCAGTCTTATAACTGGATTTGTCTACATTTAATTTATAGGAACCTTTAAATCTATACATTACATCACCCAATGGACTCTTAACTCTGGCAAATACTATTCTGATTTTTTTGGTACTTTTCAAATGTTTATCTACATGCTTTTTAATTTCTTCAGGTAATTTTGCCACTTCAATTATCTCTTTTTCATCATTTGAAATGGAATTAAGCCATTCTTCATTTTCGTATAATTTGGGAAACCAAATAATAGTATTTTCTTCCATAGGATGATCAACACCACCCTTTTGAAGACCCTTGTAATTATGTCCAAAACAGTTGGCGGCATCAACGCATGTATTGAATGCCACATCATCTTCAATGCTTATATAACCTTTATCAATATAGATTTGTGGGGTTTGTTCTGCCTCGATATCCCAAGGTTGAAATGTAGGTTGTTTTGCTTTTTCTACCCTCAGTTGGAACACAATATTATCAATTGCCTCATTTATAGAGTATACATCCTTTGTAACGTCCACCCTCAAAATTTGATGACCAGTAGCGTTAATTATATCAGCCTCTCTAACTTTGTCGGAATCGATATTGGCTTTTGTAAGATGTTGTCCTTCATCAATTTCAATGTGAATTTTCAACTGAGGGAAATACATATCTGTCAAAGCTCTACCTTCGGGTCTGGTAACGTATTGCTGTGTTACAAACTTAACAGAAAGGTCGTTTAATAAATGCCAAATTCTAGTCACAACATAATGTTCAAATCGTTTCTTTTCGGCCCGAGAAAATTGTCTTGTTATATAATTTATTTTGTCCATTCATTCTGTTTTTTAAAAGTATGGTGGGGATTTTACAATTTTCGGTAAACTTGACCAAAGCATCGGTATATTAATCAATTCCTAATAAATCTTCTGCTCATGCAATGCAAGGTCGGTCAATAATGTTGGATACAATCATGATATGATTGTTTAATATTCACCTCGGGAAGCTTGCCCGATTGTAAGTTTATTTGGAACCAAATTTTCACCCGTTTTATCTTTAATCTGAACAGTTACACCAAAACTCTTATCAAATAGTTTTTCAACATCACCCACTTTCATACTACCTTTGATTTTTAATTCATCAGCTTTGGTATTCACTGTTTTAGTTGTTTTCTTGTTCAAAGAAGCAAGAGTCAAATCGCCATCGGCAATCATACTGCCTTTATAAAATACAAGTGTCAGATTAAATGATTTTTTAAAGTCTGCAGAAACAGATTTCAATTTTTTCTGTGGAGCTACCGTAAATTCTGCTTTGTTGAAATGATCGAGTAAATTGTCAAATAGTTTCATGATATTTTTTTAATGCTTTAAAATGTGTTTTTTATTGGATTCTAATTTCATTTAAACAACTAAATATCATGTGATTGTATTAAGTGCTTATCACGTATTTCGGTGGAGCAATTATGCCATCGTAAACCCAACGGTTGTCAATTGGAAACCACTATTTCACTTCATTGATTAAATCATCCAAGCCAAGTGGGTCGATGCAGGCACTTTCTATTTCGAGTGCCTGCATTTCGATTAACCCATTTTAGAATATAATTCTGAATATTTTATGAGCCAATTTCTTGTATTAAATTCATTTTAACTTATCAAAGCTCAGTTTCTAATCACATTCAACGTTTTGAAAAATCCGATTGACTTTACCTTTGCCAATATAAAAGATTTAATTGTTTTTCAATTTTTAAAGGATATAGAAATAATAGACAATGAATTCTATTATGGAT
>CAIYZW010000440.1 GCA_903930725.1 uncultured Bacteroidota bacterium | reverse complement strand
ATTTATTATACTTCTTACGAGCCAAATCATGGCTATTGGCTCGTTTTGTTTGCAGTTTTGCTTATCAGGCCAAACCTTGGCATTTCGATAAAAGCGGGTCACGACAGGCTTGTTGGCACGATAGCCGGAAGTTTGGCAGCTCTTGGTTTTATGCAGATTTTCCCGGCAGGCTCGCCTGTTTTTTATGTTGGGATGTTTGTCAGCACATTTTTTATGGTCTGGTTTGTAAATCTTGACAAATTTATTATGATGGTTTTTTCGCTTACTTTCCTCATTGTCAGTTTATTTATGTTGATTTTCCCCGCTGAGGAAGGCATAGTTTTTTTAAGAATAGGTTACACGGCGGCCATCGTTTTGCTGATAATTTTCCTTTCGTTCCTGTTTTGGCCCGAAAAGGCAAGATTAAAATTTGCAGATGCCATTTCCGATGGAATCCTTCTGCAAAAATCTTATTTTGAAGGAATTATCATGATATTTTCGGGACAACGGTCCACAGAAAACATACATGCTAAAAAAAACGAAATCGAACTTCATTTTGTAAAAACCCGCGAATTTTATGATGCCGCCAAAAATGAAGTGTGGCAGGCAAAAACGCTTAACCATGGTTTCAACATTAAAATGTACATCCAAAGGCTTTTAAATACGCTGAATGCACTCGAACATGCAGCGGAAAGACTTGGTACCGTGAGCGAATCAGATGGTTTTAAAGAGGAGATATTCAACCTTTCCGGCGAAATTGAAAAGGCTTTTGAAGTTCTTTCCGGTGCAATCCGCCAAAGGACATTGCCCATCGGCTTCCCTGAGCTTAACACCAGTTTTGACCAAATTTGCCAAAATTTCGGAGATGAAATATCCAAACCCAATTCTGAAAATAAGGAATACGCAAAAACCTGGAACCTGTCGGTTTTTGTCTGGAATTTGAAACCTTTGATCCTGGAATTGGAGGGAATCAGGGACGAAATTATTTTGAAGATGAACGAAGGGTAACACTTGTAAAAGCAAAACCTAACCTGGCACAGGGCGAGGTTAGGTCTAAACCAAATAACTGTAAAATGCGCCTTTTGGAAGGTTAATCCTTCTTATAAAAATCGGTGCTTTCAAAAATCTTATCTGCCGATTTGGCGATAAAACCTGAATAAAGTTTTCCGTCGGCATCGGGATAACGCTTTGCAAATTCGTAATAGCAGCCAGGGATTTCAAAGGTTCCTTCCTGAAATCTGATGCTGATAATTTCCGATTTTATGCTCGATTGTTCGAGCAGTTCTTCCGGCGTTCCTTTTATTTCGCCACCTGAATCGTTCATCAAAAAGCCATTGTCTTTCAGCGCCTGGTTTACCTTTTGGATGGTGTCGAATTTTTTGAGATGATTGATGCTCACCGTAAAATGGTTGGCGCAAAAACCATAAACATAAAGCCATCCGGCGTATTCCGACTCATCCCGTAGTTTCTTATAAACTTCATAAGATGGTGTTCCCCAAACATTCCCGGCAAAAATTAAACCTTCTGATTCGAGCGTACCTACCGGAATTTTATCAACAACTGCTTTTACATGGCGTTGCAATACCGGGCTGAACTCCTCAACTTTGAGCTGGCTTATAAAAACCCGTGGAGCTAACGGGTCTGTTTTATGCTCAAAATGCATGGCATACAACTTTTTAGCTTCAAACTGGTAATCGCCTTTATATTCATAACCAGCTTTTAAAAATGGCCTTGCCAGCACATCAACACTGATGCGCGGGTCATTGTAAGTCCTGAAAGCAATGTGGTCGTTTAGCACCTCCTCTCCTTCCGATTTAAAAAGATCGTAAACCTTCTTTACCGAAGGGTTTTGGGCTGTGTAATTATTCCAGAGTTTGTCGAAAATGATTTCTTTTTGCATATTTTTTTGATTTTTAATAGTTTAAAACTTAATGCCCGTAATTTGGCTGAT
>CAIYZW010000439.1 GCA_903930725.1 uncultured Bacteroidota bacterium | reverse complement strand
CTACCCGGCGTCGTGGCTGTCCTTTCGGCAAATGATATTCCGGGCGAAAACCAGATGGGACCGGTAATTCACGATGAACCCTGCCTTGCCGGCAAAACCGTGAATTTTATCGGACAAGCCATTTTCCTGATTGCCGCCGTTGATCACGAAACAACCATCCGAGCCGAAAAGCTTATCGAAATTAAGTTTGAGCCACTCGAACCCATTTTGGACATCGAAACTGCCATTTTAAAAAACAACAGGATTGGTGAAGAAAGGCGCATCGAAACTGGCGAAGTTGATAAAAACCTGCAAAATTCTTTGCACCAGATTTCAGGCACCCTCAAAACAGGCGCACAGGAACATTGGTACCTCGAAACCCAGTCGTGCATTTGTATTCCGGGCGAAGGCAACGAAATGCTGGTTTACAGTTCTACACAACACCCGTCAGAAACGCAGGCCATCGTTGCCGAAGTTCTGGATATTCCGCGAAATGAAGTTACCGTGGAAGTAAAACGAATGGGCGGCGCTTTCGGAGGTAAGGAAACCCAGGGAAACCATGTTGCCGCCTGGACTGCGCTGCTTGCCAACGCCACCAACCGCCCCGTAAAAATCCATCTTTTCAGAGACGACGACCAGATTATTACTGGAAAACGGCATCGTTTTATTTCGCATTACCGCGCTGGTTTTGATGCTGATGGAAAGATTTCAGCGCTTGATGTTGAGCTAAATTCGGATGCAGGTGCTGCAACTGACCTTTCGCTGGCCATCCTGGAGCGTGCACTTTTTCATATTGATAATGCGTATTTTATTCCAAATTTGCGGGTCATCGGCCATGCCTGGAAAACGAATCTCCCGTCGAATACAGCTTTTCGTGGATTTGGCGGCCCGCAGGGAATCGCTGTCATCGAAACTGTGATTGACAGAATTGCCAGAATACTTAAAAAAGATGCGGCCAAAGTGAGGCAGCTCAATTTTTACCAGACCGAAAAAAATAATATCACCCATTACGGTGAAGAAGTCGAAAACAACCGTTTGCCTTTAATTTACGATAAGATTATCAGCAAGTCCGGGTATTTTGATTTGCGAAAAGAAGTTGAAGGATTCAACCTGACAAATGAATTTTATAAAAAAGGCCTTGCACTTACACCGGTAAAATTCGGGATTTCGTTTACAACCTCGTTTTTGAACCAGGCCGGTGCTCTGATAAATATTTTTCAGGATGGCACAGTAATGGTAAATCATGGCGGAACCGAGATGGGGCAAGGTTTAAATACCAAAATTCTCGAAATTGCCAGCAAAGAATTGGGCATCAACCACAACCAGATAAAAGTTACGGCAACCAATACTTCCAAAGTTCCGAATACCTCGGCAACTGCAGCCTCCTCGGGCAGCGACCTTAATGGCATGGCCGTAAAAACGGCCATCGAAAAACTTAAAAAGCGGCTTTCAAACCTGGCTTCAGAGCTAATTTCAGAAAATCAATCCGGTCAGGCTACCTTGCCCGAAAACATTTGTTTTGAAAATGATTGGGTTTTTGATTCAAAAAATCCCGAAAGGCAAATTTCTTTCGGTAAGTTGATTTCGAGTGCATATTTTCAGCAGATCAGTCTGAGTGCAACCGGTTTTTATAAAACTCCCGATATTCATTACGATAAAATTAAAGGCAGAGGCAGGCCATTCCATTATTTCGCTTTTGGGATGGCGGTTTCAGAGGTTTTGCTCGACATTCTTACCGGCCATCACACAATTCTGAAAACCTTTATTTTGCATGATGTTGGCGATTCGCTTACCGAACAAATTGACATTGGCCAGGTTGAAGGCGGTTTTATCCAGGGCGTTGGCTGGTGCACCACCGAAGATATAAAATGGAACGACAAAGGACATCTGCTCAATCATTCGCCCGATACATACAAAATTCCGGGTGTTCGCGATATTCCGCAGGAATTTCATGTCGAATTGCTCAAAGAGGTCCCGAATCACAGCACGATCAGGGGAAGCAAGGCAGTAGGTGAACCACCTTTTATTCATGGTTTTTCGGTTTGGCTGGCCATAAAAGATGCAATTTCAGCCGTTGGAAATCATCAGTTTGAACCTGATTTTCAGATTCCGGCCACCAATGAGGTGATTTTAAATTCCATCGAAAATATCCGTAAAAAGTTAAAGTCCTGAAATTGAAAAATTCAGGATTGGATTTTAAACCAGGCATCACACCTTTTAATTTCAATGATTTCCGGTTTATCTAAAAGTTTACTTTTGCTGCTTCCAAATTAATTACTGATGAATTATATTGTACTCGCCATACTCACGTCCACTGCTATCATTGTCATTTTCCGGGTTTTCGAAAGGTTTAAAATCAGCATCGTCCAGGCAATTACTGTCAATTATTTTGTGGCTTCAGTATTTGGTTTTCTCAGCGAAAGCGGAAGTTTTAGTTTTTCTGAAATCCCTGACCAGCCCTGGTTTTTATCATCCATCATTGTTGGAGCATTGCTTATTATTTCGTTTAATTTTTTCGCTTTCTCTGCCCAATATTCCGGAATTTCGATTACGGCAATTTCAAGCCGTATGTCGGTTGTAATTCCGGTAGCTCTTGGTTTTTTGATTTTTGGAGACCCCGTAAACATTTTCAAAGTTGCAGGAATTATCATGGCCCTTATTGCTTTTTATCTGACTTCCAAAAAAGGCAAAGCCATCACCATCAATTCAAAATATGTCTGGCTGCCGGTTTTCCTGTTTCTTGCAGTTGGCATCAACGATTCGATGTTTAAAATTGCAGAGCATTACTTTATTGGAGGCGATTTTGTGGTATTTCTGGCAACTGCATTTTGTGTTGCTTTAATTTTAGGTACGATAGTTCTGCTTTTTAAATGGTCGGGAAAAAAGGAAAAGTTCGCAATAAAAAACGTTCTGGCCGGCATTGTTCTGGGGCTTCTAAACTGGTTTTCGACTTTGTATTTCTTAAAAGGTCTCGATCTTTTTGATGTTTCAGTTTTTGTGCCGTTATATAATATTGGTGTGGTGGCACTTTCGTCGGTAACAGGCTTTTTTGTTTTTAACGAAAAACTCACAAAACTCAACTGGGTAGGGATTGTGCTGGCAATTTTCGCAATTTTTCTCATTACAAAATTTTGATTTTATGATAAACAAGTTTCCAATCGTGGCCATTTTCATGATTTTACCCTTTTTTCAATGGTCGTGTTCCAGAGTTGAAAACCCTAAAATAAGCCTCAGCACCGAATTTGGCGAAATTGTGGTCGAATTATACACCTCAAAAGCTCCGGTTACCGCTTGTCATTTCCTTAAGTATGCCCATGAAGGGCGATTTGACAGTGCTTGTTTTTACCGGGCAGTGCGACCCGATAACCAGGCAAATCCTGTAAAAATTGAGGTTTTGCAGGGAGGGTTGGAGGTAACGGGCAAAAAAGATACATTGAATCCGATACCTCACGAAAACACGTCGCAAACCGGGATCCAGCATCTCGACGGTACAATTTCGATGGCCCGGCTTGGCCCCGGGACTGCAAATTCGGAGTTTTTTATTTGCATTGGCGACCAGCCAACACTCGACTTTGGTGGCAACCGTAATCCCGACGGGCAAGGATTTGCTGCATTTGGCAGAGTAATCCAGGGCATGGATGTTGTGAAATCTATTCAAATATGCCCAACTTCGGGTGAATGGCAGTTTCTTCTGGAGCCGGTTTTAATTAAAAAAGTTGTAATTTTACAATATTAAAGCGTTTTACGAGTACTAATTTCGTTAAGAAACGTGAGAAATGTAAAAAATTATTTTTCAGTACATTAATAAAATGTTTTTAGGGCAACAGGAAGTGAAATGTACACAAACGGAAAAATTATCTGATTTTAATTGTTGTATTATTTGGAATCTCTAAAAATTTACCCTATCAAGTACTTTTTTTATTGTTTCTTAAAATTCCACTGATAAATGAATTACATTTGTGGCACTGAATTCAAACTAAACGACATGCCTGAAAAATTTTATCCGCCAAAAATTGAACATTTGGTGAAGATTATTTTAACTGATCTGGAAACTAAAAATGCTATCTTTGATATACCTCAACAATTGTTTTTTGACCCCAATAAAAATCAGCATCTCCGGACCGAAAAATTCGGAAAGCTATTGCATAATCCAATTGGATTAGCTGCCGGGCCACACACACAGCTTGCTCAGAATATTGTTGCCGGTTGGCTTTGCGGAGCCAGGTTTATCGAACTTAAAACTGTTCAAACTGTTGATAAACTGATCATTTCGAAACCTTGCATTGACATGCAGGATGAGGGTTATAACTGCGAATGGTCACAGGAATTAACCGTTGAAGAATCCTACGATCAATATTTGAACGCCTGGATTATCATTCATCTGCTCAATCACTTATTTTTCGGAACCCGAAAAGAATCTCCGCCAATCGGGACAATTTTTGATATGAGCATAGGTTATGATATTGAGGGAATTACTAAATATAACGTTCAATGGTTTCTGCGCAAAATGAATTTTTGCAAAGAAGAAAAAGACCAGAAGATTACTCAGATTTCGTCATTATATCCTGATATTAAATTCATCGAAATTCCTGACACAATTTCTACAAGTGTTACCCTTTCGACCATGCATGGCTGTCCGCCGCGTGAAATCGAGTATATTGGCAAATATTTTATGCTCGATAAAAAGCTTCATACAACCATAAAGCTTAATCCAACACTTTTGGGCGTCGAATCGGTTAAAGCAATTTTAAACCGTGAACTTGAATATAATATTGAAATACCAAAATCAACCTTTAAAAATGACCTGAGCTATCCCGATGCAATCAACATTATCGAATCGCTCCGGAAAACGGCATCAGAACTGGATTTGCATTTTGCCATCAAGCTCACCAATACGCTGGAATGTTTAAATCAGAAAGATTTCTTCCCCAAACGTGAGCAAAAGGTTTATTTGAGCGGCAAAGCCTTGCATCCAATTGCTGTAAACCTTGCAGCAAAATTACAATCAAAATTTGATGGTAACCTCAATATTTCGTTTTCGGGAGGTGCCGATTGCTTTAATATTACAGAGCTTATTCAGTGTGGTTTTAGCCCGGTTACGATGTGTTCTGACCTTTTAAAACCTGGTGGTTATGCACGGCTTGCACAGTACTTCACAAATATATCAGCATCGTTTAGTAAAAAATCGGCTGTTGATATTCCGGTTTTCATTAAAAATGGAAATAAGAAATCTGATGTCCGTGAAGCAGCTCTTGACTTTCTGAAAATTTACGCTATGAAGGTCCTGACTCATCCGGCATATCATAAATCCATATTTTTTGATAACAGCATTAAAACCCAACATAGCCTTGATCATTTCGATTGCATCAATGCTCCATGTGTCGGCACCTGTCCTACAAATCAGGACATACCTGATTATATGTGGTTTACCGAAAAGAATGATCTTACAAAAGCTATGATTGCGATACTACGGACAAATCCTTTTCCCTCGGTAACTGGTATGATTTGCGACCATATTTGCCAGCTAAAGTGTACGCGCATAAACTACGATGAACCAGTCCTTATTCGCGAAATAAAGCGTTATGTTTCCGAAAATGCCACCGATATTCAAATTAAGCCTGAGAAAATTACAAAAAATGGCCAAAAAGCTGCCATAATTGGGGCGGGGCCTGCTGGTTTATCCTGTGCCTGGTTTTTAAATCTGGCAGGATATACAGTTACGGTTTACGAAACAAAGAAAAAAGCCGGTGGTATGGTTTCCGGCGCAATTCCCGGATTTAGGATTACTGATCAGTCCATCGAAAAGGATATCGAACGAATCAGGAATGCAGGTATAAATTTCCATTACGGTTATAAAATTGATAAAAAGCGATTTGAAGATATAAAATCCAAAAATAAAGCTGTATTTGTTGCTGCCGGCGCACAGCAAGCCAGCCTACTCAATATTCCAAATATGGGAGCCAAAGGTGTTATAAATCCTTTGGAATTTTTGCAACAAACCAGGGAAGGAAAGCATTCGGTTATCGGAAAAAATGTTGCAATTATCGGCGGGGGAAACACTGCCATGGACGCAGCACGCACAGCTTACCGACTGGTTGGTAAAGATGGAAATGTTACAATAATTTATCGCCGGAACATTGAGGATATGCCCGCCGATAAAGGTGAAGTTCAGGCAGTCCTCGACGAAGGAATTACCATTTTGGAATTAATGTCGCCTAAAAAAATAATAATAAGTAACGGGCAGGTTGCTGGTATCGAATGTATTATGATGACCTTGAAAGATACCGACGAAAGCGGGCGCCCAAAGCCTGTCGAAATCTCCAAAACCGAGTTTAAACTGGCTTTTGATACTATCATTCCGGCAGTTGGTCAACAATTAGAAATTAATTTTGTTGATCACGCCTTATTGAAAACCAACCCGGATTCGTACCAAACACAAATCGAAAATGTGTTTATTGGTGGTGATGCGCTGCGTGGGGCTTCAACAGCCATCAACGCTATTGGCGATGGCCGGAAAGCTGCTGTTGAGATTATCCGTAAAGCAAATTTTGAAGGCAAAGAATATTTTATTCTTAAAGAAAAACAAATTGATATTCAACAGATTAAAGTACGGAAAGCACAGCGCCAGTTTGCAATAAAACCATCAGAAACTCCTGCCGATATGCGCAGGAATTTTAACCTGATTGTTTCTTCTCTCAAACATGACGAAGCCGTTAAAGAAGCCTCAAGATGCCTTCAATGTGATGTTATTTGTAATGTTTGCGTAAGTGTTTGCCCTAATCATGCCAATTTTGGATACGAAATTCAGGATAAACCGCTGGAGGTAATCAAAGTAAAGGTCATAAATGGTGAAGCAGTTATTTCGAAGGGTAAAAATCTTGAGATAACTCAAAAATACCAGGTTCTAAATATTGCCGATTGGTGCAATATGTGCGGCAATTGCGAGACTTTTTGCCCAACAGCCGGGGCGCCGTATAAGGATAAACCACGCATCTTCTTTAATCGCGAAAGTTTCTTAAAATCTCCGGAAGGGTTCCTTTTGCAGGATGAGGGCGATGGAAACAGAAGCCTTACCATGAAATTCGAAAATTCATTGGCCACACTCACCGAAAACTGGGATGCCTATATTTTCGAAAACGACTACTGCCTTGCAGTTTTTGAAAGAAATACATTCGAATTCCAGCAGTTTGATTGGATGGGCGATGATAATACAGAAATCGAAATACCTGAAATCCCAAAAATGAAATTAATACTTGATGCAACCAGAAATTTGATTTAAAATCCAATGAAATAAGCATGATTAGACTTAATCAATAATGACCTTCCGGAATGATTATTTTAATCATGTTCCGCCAGTTGGCGGATGCCAGTAAAAAAATATATTAATATCAGATGAAATAAGCATGATTAAAATAATTATTAAGCACCAACTGTAATGATTATTTTAATCATGCGTTTCCATGTGACAATTAAAAAACAAATTATAAACACATGAAGAATCCAGAAAAAGTTTTACAAAACACCAT
>CAIYZW010000438.1 GCA_903930725.1 uncultured Bacteroidota bacterium | reverse complement strand
TATCGTTTTAAATCATAAAACATCCAACAAAAAATGAACTGCTAAAAAGTAATGGTGTATTCGTAAGATTCCCCTGCTGGTTTATCGGGTTTTTTGTTGGCTGTGTTTGAGGGTTTGGCTTCTGTTTTATATTCAAACTGGATTTCGGGAGCCTTGGGCAATTTGAAATTTATCCGGGTTCGCATCGTGGCAATAACCCGTAAACCACGGTTTTTGGCTTTTTCGTATTTCATAAGTTTAATTACTCTGGCGGCCTCTTCATCACAACCAAAACCAATTCCTTTTGTAACCTGAACTTCGATTACATTGCCCATCCCATCAACACGATACATTACATAAACAGTGCCTTCAATTTTCTTGTCAAAGGCCTCTTTTGGGTATTTTAAATGCTGTTTCACAAATTCCTGAAAGGATTCTTTTCCGCCAGGGAATTTAGGTAGTTTTAAAAATTTGGGATCTTTTTTATTTTCCATGATAAGTTTAATAAACCGCTTCAAAAATAGATAAAATTTATACTTTTGCTTAGTTTCATTTTGAATCGGTTTATAACTCCAAAGAGTTTACCTGGGAAATTTACTAACCTAAAATATTTTAACGATGATTGATTTTTCATTAAGTCCTCAACAAGAAGCTATTCGGGCGAGATACCGGGAATTTGCTGAACGCGTGATAATTCCAAACCGCCTGAAATACGACAAATTAGCTGAATTTCCGTGGGAAATTGTTAAGCAAGCCTACAAAGAAGGTATAATGAACGGCCCCGTACCCGAAAAATTTGGTGGAAGAGGTTACTCGATTATGGATAGTGCCCTCGCTAGCGAAGAATTGGGCGCCGGATGCATCGGTATTGGAATTTGCATTGATGCAAATACGCTTGCACTGACTCCACTTTTGCTTGCCGCCGACGAAACTCAGCAAAAAAAATTCTTTGGCCTAATCAACGAAATTCATGGTGTGGCTGCTTATTGCTTAACCGAACCAAACGCTGGCTCCGACGTGCAGGGAATAAGGTCTCAGGCCATTAGAAAAGGTGATAAATTCATTTTAAACGGGCATAAAAGGTTTATCACCAATGGTGAAGTGGCTGCTTTTCATACCGTTTTTGCAATTACTGATCCTGAGAAAGCTTCAAGAAGTTTAACAGCTTTTGTAGTCCCAACAGACTTGCCAGGTGTCGAAATAAAACCGCACCTCGAAAAAATGGGACAAAAAGCATCAGTTCAAAACGAGATTTTGTACCACGATGTGGAGGTTCCTGCCGAAAATATGTTAGGCCGCGAAGGAACCGGTTTTATAATTGCCATGAAAACTTTCGACCGCACGCGCACCGGTGTTGCTGCATTAAGTATCGGAAATGCCCGTGCTGCCTACGAAACTTCGATGGAATGGGCAAAAAACAGACATCAGTTTGGAAAACCAATCGCCGCAAACCAAGCCATAGGTTTTATGCTTGCAGATATGGCCACCGAAATAGAGGCTGCCAGAATGTTGACCTGGCAAGCGGCCTGGGCTTATGATACCGGACAAAAATCTGCATCAAAACTTTCGGCTATGTCAAAATTATTTGCTTCGGATGTTGCCATGCGCGTAACAACTGATGCTGTGCAGGTTATGGGTGGTGATGGCTATTCGACCGATTTTGCTGTCGAAAAAATGATGCGCGATGCCAAACTCTGCCAGATTTACGAAGGAACCAACCAGGTTCAACGAATTGTAATCTCAAAAAGCATTTTAAAACAATAAAGGAATTAGGCTTGAGGCGTAAGGCGCTAGTGATGAGGGAAAAAGCTAATAAAAAAGGGGACATTTAGTCCCCTTTTTTTATGCTTAAAATCAAGTAGTTGCCTGATTAATTAAAGTCGTATTTGTTATCTTCGATCAATTTTGCTGCGATCCGCCGCCTGGCTGCTTTTATATTTAATGGAGCAACCGTAGTTAAAAAGTCAATGTAACCTGTAAGTTTTTCATATTTCTCACCCTCAGCAAACGAATTTATCGCATCGTATCCGCTTTTCCTGATAATACCGGCAGCATCATAAATAAATACATCAACGATGTCTTTATAAATTTTCACGACCTCAGCACCTTTCATGCCTTCTAATTTTTCAATTCTCAGCAAAGATGACTCAGCGGGATAAACCTGCATGATGATATCCGAAACATTAAACAAAATTTCCTGTTCGCTCGTAAGGTTTCTTTGGAAAGTTTCGGAAACAGTGCCAAGCATCAATAAAGCAGCCTTTTTAAAATTGCGGATGTAATGTTTTTTCTCTTCATAATAATCAGAAGGAATGGTTCCATCCTGTTTGGTTTCAAGTTCTTTAAGGATAGAATTGGAATATCTGGTAACGTCAAAACCTTCTTTGAGTGCTTTTTTGATGGTGGTATCAACAACCAACATACGGTTAATTTCATTGGTTCCTTCAAAGATTCTGTTAATCCTCGAATCCCTGTAAGCCCGGTCAACCGGCGTTTCTGACGAAAAACCCATCCCACCAAAAATCTGAACCGCCTCATCAACAATAAAGTTTAACGATTCGGAACCAAAAACCTTTAAAAATGCAGCTTCGATGGCGTATTGGGCAATTCCGTCAATTGATGCCTTGCCTTTTTCGTAACCTTGTTCTTTCAAATTGGCAATAACATGATCAATATTGTCGCTAACGCGATAAACCGATGACTCGGTAACCCAGGTTTTTATAACTTGCTCGGCAAGTTTATGCTGAATTGCGCCAAAGCTCGAAATCCGTGTTCCGAATTGTTTCCGTTCGTTGGCATAATTTACTGATTGTGTGATGGTTCGTTTTGCTGCACCAAGCACAGTGCCGCCTAATTTTATACGTCCCATGTGTAAAATGCTCAGCGCAATTCTGAATCCTTCACCTCTTTTTCCAAGCAAATTCTCAACCGGCACTTTACAATCGTTAAAGAATATCTGAACGGTTGAAGAACCTTTGATTCCCATTTTTTTCTCTTCAGGATTAAACTTAATCCCCGGGAACTCGCGCTCAACAATGAAAGCACTTAAAACTCTGTCGTTATCAATTTTTGCAAATACGGTAAGCAAATCGGCAAATCCACCATTGGTGATCCACATTTTTTGGCCATTCAGCAAATAGTGTTTTCCATCTTCGGTTAACACAGCATTGGTTTTACCGGAGTTTGCATCAGAACCGGCACCTGGCTCGGTTAAACAATATGCTGAGGTAAGTTCACCGGTTGCCAGACTTGGCAAATATTTTTGTTTTTGTTCCGCATTTCCATAATAAACAATTGGTAATGAACCAATACCTGTGTGTGCTGAATAAGCTACCGAAAACGAATAACCAGCGCCCATGTACTCGCTGGCCAGCATCGAAGTTACAAAATTCTGATCAAAACCATTGTATTCTTCAGGAACCGAAATGCCGAGTAAACCAAGTTCACCTGCTTTTTTTAACAGGCTCTTCATCAAGCCTTCTTCCTGACTGTCAATATTATCGAGAATCGGATAAACTTCCTGCTCCAGAAAACCTGCACAGGTATCTGCAATCATAATTTGTTCTTCGGTAAATTCTTCCGGAATGAAAATATCCTTTGCTTCTGTTTCTTTTATAAGAAATTCGCCACCTTTTAAAATGTTATCTTTAGCCATGCTTAAATTATTTTATTTTTAATTGGCGGCAAAGGTAATAATGTTTTATTTTTGCCACACTCAATTAAGAAATCTATGCCAATAAAAGTTTACATGCTGTTGGGAACGGGATTAATTTTATTATTTCTCTTAATCAAAATTTATCCGTTCTTGCACCTTTCGTTTATCAAAATCTTTAACGGAAGGTATTGCGAAAAATACATCCGGTATTACACAAAATATATTGGCGAAAGTCCATATCGAAGCTGTATTAAGGGCGAATTTTTTTTAGCCCTTTTTGGTTTTTATAAACCCAATGAAAATGTAGAAATCTTTATTACGAAAAGCAGTATCACCTTTGGATCGTTTGATTATGGGATAAATAGCACGCATTTACTAAAACTCAGAGACAAGCCGGTTTGCGTTAATGCCGATAAACTCAATTCCTTTAATTTGCTAATATTGGGCTTTCGCGATAAACTTTTCGACTTCGACATTAAGGCAATCCAATATTTTGCTGACAATTGTTTTTTCATGGGCGAATATTTGGTTGATATTACCGATGAAATAAAAATTGATGAGATTTCTAATATCCTTCAGAAAAAATACTTCGAAAAAATTCAAACCACATCACACAAATTCCTTATCGAAGGTGCAAACAAGGTTATGGTTTATTTTGAATTTAATGGATTCAAATTATCCATTAAGTACCTTAACAAAGGTGATTTGACCATATATGAAAAATTGGACATTTACTGGAATAGTAAAATGCGTGCGAATATTTATCAATCACAAACCTTTGAAAAAGGTGTGATTGATACAATATGGTAAAATCGGATTAAACTCGGGTTTTATGAAGGAAGTTGCTTAACTTCTTGTTCGATCTGAACGATTTTAATGTCCAGTTCTTCCTGATCCTTAGTATAATTTACCGAAATGAGATCGCCTTCTCTTATCTTGGTTTTAATGATTTCTTCGGCAAGCGGATCTTCGACATACTTTTGAATAGCACGCTTTAGTGGTCTGGCTCCAAATTGAGCATCCCAGCCTTTTTCGACAATAAAATCCTTTGCATCTTCAGAAACCTCAATTTTATATCCCAAATCGTTGATACGCTTGTAAAGATGTTTTAGCTCAATATCAATGATTTTATGGATATCTTCGCGTTCGAGGGAGTCAAAAATCACAACATCATCAATCCTGTTCAAAAACTCGGGGGCAAATGTCTTTTTAAGTGCATTTTCGATAACACCTTGTGCGTATTTATTTTTTGATTCCGCTTTTGCGGAAGTATTAAAACCTACGCCACTGCCAAAATCCTTCAATTGCCGCGACCCAATATTTGAGGTCATGATAATGATTGTATTTTTAAAATCTATTCTTCGGCCAAGGCTGTCAGTAATTAATCCATCATCCAAAACCTGAAGTAATAAATGATAAACATCAGGATGTGCTTTTTCGATTTCATCCAGCAACACGATGGAATAAGGTTTGCGACGGACTTTTTCGGTAAGCTGGCCACCTTCTTCGTAACCTACATAACCTGGAGGCGCTCCAACGAGCCGTGATACCGAAAATTTCTCCATGTATTCGCTCATATCTATTCGTACCAAGGCATCCTCGGAATCAAAAAGATACTTTGCCAGAACTTTTGCAAGATGGGTTTTTCCAACGCCGGTTGGGCCAAGAAAAATAAAACTTCCGATTGGTTTATTTGGATCTTTGAGTCCTGCGCGATTTCGGCGGATGGCTTTAACAACTTTATTGATTGCCTCATTTTGACCAATTACCGATCCCTGAAGTTCATCTTCCATCTTAATAAGCCGGTTTCCTTCACTTTGAGCAATCCGCTTTACAGGAACACCTGTCATCATTGCGACGACTTCGGCAACATTTTCTTCATTTACAATTTCGCGGTTAATTCGCGAATCTTCTTCCCATTTTCTTTTTTCCAGATCGAGTTCTTCCTGAAGTTTCCGCTCGATATCTCTAAATCTGGCAGCTTCTTCAAATTTCTGACTTCCAATGGCTTTCGATTTTTCTGCTTTAACTTCTTCGATCCTGTTTTCGATTTGTATAATTCTGCTGGGTACATGCATGTGTGTGATGTGAACGCGCGAGCCAGCTTCATCTAAAGCATCAATGGCCTTATCGGGCAAATACCTGTCGCTGATGTAGCGGGCTGTCAGGGTTACACAAGCTTTAATTGCTTCATCAGTGTATTTTACAAGGTGATGATCTTCATATTTTTCCTTGATGTTGTGAAGAATTTCAGTAGTTTCTTCAACGGTTGTGGGATCAACTAAAATTTTTTGAAACCGTCTTTCGAGAGCACCATCCTTTTCGATGTATTGTCTGTATTCATCGAGGGTAGTGGCCCCAACACATTGTATTTCACCTCTTGCAAGCGCTGGTTTAAACATGTTTGAAGCATCAAGTGACCCGGAGGCATTTCCTGCGCCAACAATGGTATGAATTTCGTCAATAAATAAAATAATGTTTGGGTTTTTCTCCAACTCATTCAAAACCGCCTTCATGCGTTCTTCAAACTGACCGCGGTATTTTGTACCAGCAACTAATGAAGCAAGATCGAGTGTTACAATCCGTTTGTTAAATAATGCCCTCGAAACTTTTCGGTTAATAATTCGAATTGCTAAACCCTCAGCAATTGCTGATTTCCCAACGCCAGGTTCACCAATAAGAATAGGGTTATTTTTTTTACGACGGCTAAGAATCTGGGCTATTCGTTCCAACTCTTTTTCACGGCCAACAATCGGGTCTAATTTTCCTTCTTCGGCCGATTTTGTTAGGTCACGTCCAAAATTATCGAGCACCGGAGTTTTTGATTTTGATTCACCAGGTTTTTTACTTTGTTTACTGAATCCCCTGCCTTCATCAAAATCATCTTCCATTTGGCCTCCTGGAAATTCATTTTTTGGCTCAGATTTTATTTCTGGTAAATCTTCCTTCTCGTTTTCACTATTTGTCATAATTGCCTGCAATTCTTCTTTAACACTTTCGTAATCAACACCATAGTTGCTAAAAGTCCGCGTAACAACATTATCTTCATCTTTTAAAATAGCTAAAAGAAGATGTTCTGTTCCGATTAAATCGCTATTGTAAAGCTTTGCCTCAAGATAAGTTAATTTTAAGGCTCTTTCGGCTTGCTTTATCAGCGGAATATTTTCAGTTTTTTTACTTCCCGGAGTAAAATTCGATACAATCGAACGTTCAATTGTCTTTTTATACTCCTGTAAATCAACACCCAGATAATTAAGAATTTGTATTGCCAACCCTTCACCTTCGCGGAGAATACCTAAAATCAGATGCTCAACGCCAATGTAGTCGTTGCCCAACCTGATAGCTTCCTCCCGGCTGAAGGTAAGAACATCTTTAACACGTTGCGAAAATTTAGCTTCCATCATTTAAATTATATAATTGAATTTTTTTAGGATTACAAATAACGAGCCATTATTAACATTAGTCTTTAAAACTCCGATTACCCTTGCCTGTGCAATGATAACTTTTGGGTGTTAAACCAGTAAACTTTTAATTGTCAAAATTAACAAGAAATCCGAATCATTGTTCAGTGGCAAAAATAATCTGAAAAATCGAGGGTATTCTACTCAATAACCCAATTTATCAACATTTTCGTGTTAGTTAATTAATGATTTTTAAAAGTTGTGGTAAGGATAATATTTGTACTTTTGCTTTTTAAAATTTATTATTGTAAATAATTAAAATTGAATAGGTTAGCAGATGGATAACATGCAGGAAGGCGAAAAAATAGTTAAAGTCAACATCGAAAACCAAATGAAATCAGCCTACATTGATTATTCAATGTCGGTAATAGTGTCGAGGGCTTTACCAGATGTGAGAGATGGCTTGAAACCGGTACACCGTAGAATTTTATTTGGAATGTTGGATTTGGGCGTACTTTCAAACCGTCCTTATAAAAAGTCTGCCAGGATAGTGGGAGAAGTTCTCGGAAAGTACCATCCTCATGGTGACACTTCTGTTTATGATGCCATGGTTAGGATGGCTCAGCCCTGGTCGTTGCGATACCCCCTGGTTGACGGACAAGGTAATTTTGGCTCCATTGATAACGACAGTCCGGCAGCTATGCGTTACACCGAAGCAAGACTTCGCAAAATTGCTGAGGAAATGCTTGAGGATATTAATAAGGATACAGTTGATTTTCAGCTTAATTTTGATGACTCGTTAGAAGAACCCACCGTTTTACCTGCCAAAATTCCTAATTTATTAATTAATGGTGCATCAGGAATTGCTGTTGGGATGGCAACCAATATGCCTCCCCACAACCTCACCGAAGTAATTGACGGAACTATTGCCTACATCGAAAATCGTGATATTACCATAGCCGAACTCATGCAATACATCAAGGCGCCTGACTTTCCGACAGGTGGCGTAATTTATGGCTATGAGGGCGTTAGAGAAGCATTTGAAACCGGACGTGGCAGAATTGTCATGCGTGGTGAATCAACTATCGAAATATCGCCATCAGGAAGGGAACACATCATTGTAACCTCAATTCCTTATCAAGTCAATAAAGCAGAAATGATAAAAAAAACTGCCGATTTGGTAAATGATAAAAAAATTGAAGGAATTGTTGACATCAGGGACGAATCTGACAGAAACGGAATCAGGATAGTTTACGACCTTAAAAAGGATGCAATAACAAACGTTGTGCTCAACAAACTTTATCAGTACACTGCTTTGCAAACTTCTTTCAGTGTCAATAATATTGCGCTTGTACATGGCCGTCCGATGCAGCTTAACCTTAAAGATATCATCAGGCATTTTGTTGAGCATCGCCATAAAGTTGTTGTCCGGCGCACTGAATATGAGTTGAGGGAAGCTTTAAAAAGAGCACATATTTTAGAAGGATTACTTATTGCTCTCGATCATCTTGACGAAGTAATTGCACTTATCCGCCGTTCGCTCACTCCGGATGAAGCTAAAGAAGGTTTGATGACAAATTTCAATCTTAGCGAAATTCAGAGCAAAGCCATCCTCGAAATGCGTTTGCAGAGGCTGACGGGGCTTGAACGCGACAAAATAAGAGCCGACTATGCAGAATTGATGAAAAGGATTGAATTTTTTAAAGAAATTTTGGCGAATGAAACCATGAGAATGGAAATCATCAAAGACGAACTCCGCGCAATCAGGGAGAAATTCTACGATGAACGTTTGACCAAAATTGAATACGCAGCCAGCGATTTCAGAATTGAAGACACCATTGCCGATGAAGACGTGGTGGTTACTATTTCGCACATGGGCTACATAAAACGCACACCTTTAACTGAATACCATGTTCAAAACAGGGGTGGGAGAGGAGCCAAAGGAACCACAACACGGGAAGAAGATTTCCTCGAATATCTTTTTATCGCCTCCAACCACAATTATATGTTGTTCTTTACCGAAAAAGGCAAATGTTTCTGGTTAAGAGTTTTTGAAATTCCGGAAGGGACCAAGGCATCCAAAGGCAGGGCCATTCAAAACCTGATAAACATTGAACCTGATGATAAAGTGAGGGCATTCATCAACACCAAGGATTTAAAGGATGAGGAATACATCAACAATAACTTTATTATCCTGGCCACAAGTAAAGGAATTATCAAGAAAACTTCATTAGAAGCCTATTCCAGACCACGTCAGAATGGAATAAATGCAATTAATATCCGCGAAGGAGATATACTTCTGGAAGCAAGGTTAACCAATGGCGAAAGTGAAATGATTATGGCTTTACGTTCGGGCAGAGCCATCCGTTTTAACGAAACCAGGGTACGCCCTATGGGACGAAATGCTTCTGGAGTCCGTGGAATTACGCTTTCGCATGACAAAGATGAAGTAATTGGTATGATTTGCCTTGAAAATGCAGATTACGATGTTCTGGTGGTT
>CAIYZW010000437.1 GCA_903930725.1 uncultured Bacteroidota bacterium | reverse complement strand
GTTGACTTTGTTGGTCATCCGCTACTCGATGCCATCCAAAACGAATCCCAAAACCTAAGTTTACCTGGCGAATTCCGGCGTAAGCACAACTTAGATAGCCGTCCCGTAATTGCGCTTTTGCCCGGCAGCCGGAAACAGGAGATATCAAAAATGCTTCGCGTCATGCTTTCGATGGTTCCCGAATTTCCCGGTTACCAGTTTGTTGTCGCCGGAGCGCCCTCCGTTCCCGACGAATTTTATCGCCAGGTAATAAAAGGAACAAAAGCAAACATTGTATTTGCTGCCACCCACGATTTACTTCAAAACGCTCATGCTGCACTGGTTACTTCAGGTACCGCAACCCTCGAAACTGCCCTGATGAACGTTCCCGAAGTTGTTTGTTACAAAGGCGGTTATCTTTCGTACCAAATTGCAAAGAGGATTGTTGATATAAAATACATTTCGCTGGTAAATCTTATCATGGACAAGCAAATTGTGGTCGAACTTATCCAAAACGACTTCAACCATACTCGTTTAAAAACCGAACTCCAAAATATTCTCGACCAGAAAAACAGGGCAATCCTTTTTGAAAATTATGCCCTTCTTAAATCAAAACTTGGCGGCTCCGGCGCCTCCGAAAAAGCCGCCAAATTAATGACCGGCTATCTCAGGCAGGCCTAATATTCCCCGTATTTAAAACTTTTCAGGAAAACACAAATCTTTCGGTCGTTTAGTAAACTACTGGAATTTAATGGGATATAATTAATTTAACATATCTTATTAAATGTAAGTATTTGATAATTAATTTTAAATTTTAATATTGCAAAGTTTTATTTTAAATCAAATCAATCGTTTATGAAGAAATTTACATTATTAGCTTTAGTAATTTGCCTTAGTGTAACCTCTGCTTTTTCAGGTGGTTATCAGGTTAGATTGCAGGGACACCGACAGACAGGGATGGGACTGGTAGGTGTTTCGTTGTTTGGCGATGCCAGTAACATTTTTTACAATCCGGGCGGGTTGTCGAAAATGAATAACAAATTTAGTTTACTTGTTGGGGGAAGCGGTATTTTTAATAACGCTACTTTTAATCTCCAAAACTCCACTTACCAGGCCAAAACCGACAATCCAACAGGAACACCGGTTTTCCTATATGCAGCAGGCAAACTCGGTAAAAACTTGAGTTTGGGTTTGGGCGTTTACACACCTTACGGCAGTTCAGCCACATGGGGCGACGACTGGGTAGGAAAAAATCTTATTCAGGATATTTCGATGAAGGTTTTCTTTTTCCAACCTACACTTGGTTACAAATTCTCGGATAAATTCAGCGTTGGCGCTGGCTTTGTTTATGCCACCGGTGATGTTGAACTACACAAAGCGGTTTCTTACAACAGTGCAACTGTTCAGGGACAGGCTCACTTACAAGGTAACACCACCAATTATGGTTTTAATGCAGGTGTTTTGTTTACACCCAACGACACCTGGAGTGTTGGTCTCGACTACAGAAGCGAAGTTACAATGGCCCTTTCGGAAGGTGATGCAACTTTTACACTTCCTACATCAATACAAGGAATTATTCCAGCAGCCAATAAATTTGATGCCGACCTTCCTTTACCTGCAAATCTCGACCTTGGCTTTTCGTATCGTGAATCAGAAAAATTTATGTTTTCGGTTGAATTCAACTATGTGTTTTGGGAAACCTACGACACTTTAAAATTCACCTTTAAAGAAAAACCAGAATTGCTCAATTCGAGTAATCCAAGAGAATACACAAACCGTCTTATTACCAGGATCGGTTGCGAATATGCTATGAATAAAGTATTTACAGTTAGAGCTGGTGCATATTATGATCCATCACCAACCAACAAAAACTACTTTAATCCCGAAACACCAAGTTTGGATACCTATGGGATGAGTTTTGGTTTAACAATTAAACCAAGCAAAAATTTTGCAATTGATCTGAGCTACCTCCACCTCGAAACTCAGAAAGAGTCAAAATCTTATGCTCCGGAAAATTTTACCGGAACCTATAAAACCAGGACAATGATTCCGGGAATTGGATTAAGCTTTAATTTCTAACCTTAACTGATAACGAAAATGAAAATTAAAAATATTTTATTGCTGTTCGCACTTGGTTTACTTTTTGCCTGCGAACCAAAAATCGACACTTTTACAACGACCTCTGGTGATGCAGATTTCTCGAAATATGTTTCCATAGGTAACTCATTAACAGCAGGTTATGCTGATGGCGATCTTTACAAAGCAGGTCAGGAAGTTTCATATCCGTCAATTCTTGCAAAGCAGTTCGAAGCTGCTGGCGGTGGCGAATTTAAACAGCCATTAATGTATGACGAATACGGCTTTGGAAGACGTTTATTGCTTGATGCAAGTATTCCGGGGCCTGTTTCTGCCGGAGTTTCACCGGATGAACGCAATTTCCAGTCAATAGCTGGCGACGGCCCTTACAATAATATGGGTGTTCCGGGTGCGAAATCTTTTCATCTGTTGGTAAATGGTTATGGTACGCTCAATCCTTATTTTGGAAGATTTGCCAGTGCTTCAACAACTACAGTACTTGCTGACGCGCTTGCCCAGAATCCAACATTTTTTACACTGTGGATTGGCAATAACGATGTTTTGGCATACGCTCTTACAGGTGGCACTGCCGACAGCATTACACCAATGCCTTATTTCCAGGGTTCGATTGGAACAATATTAAGCCAATTAAATGGAATCGGTGCAAAAGGCGCTGTGGCAAATATCCCTGATATTACCAGTATTCCATATTTTTCTTTTATGAACACCCGTCTTCCTTACAATGGACTGGTGCTTAGTGCCGAACAAGCAGGACAATTAAACTACGCTTATCAGCAGTTTGAGCTTTATCTTGCTTCAATTGGTATTCCGTATTCGTATGGTTTTAATTTTGTTGCAGGTCAGAATGCTTTTGTAATCGAAGATAAATCTATTCCATTTCCTGATGCTTTAGGTGTTTTCAGAGTCAGACAGATGAAAGCAGGGGAATTATACCTGTTAACTTTACCTACCGATTCACTGCAAAACCATGGAATGGGTTCGGTAAATACCGCTGGTGCTCAACCACTTCCGTATGGAATTCCTGATAAGTATATTTTATCACTCACCGAAATTCAGAGTATTGCCACTGCAACTAATGCCTTTAACGGTGTACTTGAAAACTATGCAAATCAATTTGGATTTGCTTATGTTGATATGAACTCAAAATTAAGAGCAATTGCCCAGGGTGGTGTTGTTTCCGATGGAATCCCATTTACCAGCGCTTTTATAACTGGCAATAGTTTTTCGCTTGACGGCGTACACATGACCGGAAAAGGTAATGCATTGGCTGCCAACTATTTTATTGATGCAATTAATGCAAAATATGGTTCGGTACTTCAACATGTTAATACCCGGCTTTATCCCGGAATTTATTATTACCAATAATATTTTACGAACTTTAAAGGGGGCAGGGTCGTTTGGCTCTGCCTTTTTTTTTATTTTTGAGAAAGTTAAAAATTGCTTTAATTATGAAGAAACAAAAATTGGTTTTTGCAACCAACAATCCTCACAAACTAAACGAAATCAGTAATATTGAGGATTTAAATGTTGAAATCGTCAGTCTTAAAGAC
Organism: uncultured Bacteroidota bacterium; assembly: GCA_903930725.1. GTDB lineage: Bacteria > Bacteroidota > Bacteroidia > Bacteroidales > 4484-276 > CAJATL01. The sequence continues at coordinate 4,982 of CAIYZW010000437.1, read as the reverse complement.
ATTGGTTTTAATGAAGAAATCCCTGAAGATTTTGATACTTTGCAGGAAAACGCACTTCAGAAAGCAAGAATTATTCACGAAAAGGCGGGTTTGGATTGCTTTGCCGATGATACCGGTCTTGAGATTGATGCCCTGGATGGAAAACCGGGGGTGTATTCTGCCAGGTATGCTGGTGAGCCGTCCAATCCGGAAGAAAACATCAAAAAAGTATTGGCAGAGTTATCAGGGAAAACCAATCGCAAAGCCAGATTCAGGACTGTAATTGCCTTAATTTTGGATGGTCAGGAATTATTTTTTGAAGGCATTGTCGAAGGCGAAATCTTAACCGAAAAAAACGGAGCCGATGGTTTTGGTTACGATCCCATTTTCAGGCCGACAGGTTATTCCGAAAGTTTTGCAGAAATGAGTCTTGAAATGAAAAACAAAATAAGCCACCGCGCCCGTGCCATGAAGCAATTGGTGAATTATTTGCTGGGAGATTAAAACTCAAATCACAAAACTCAAATCCCAAATCCCAAATCATAAATCTTCAATCCTCAAACGTTCCTGTTCAAAACTGTAAGGGTTTTTTGATGATTATTCACATCCTTAAATTGTACTTTTGCCACAGATTTTAAAATTGTTATTTTATGGAATTCAGTTTTTTAGATGGTGATTCACAGATATTTACCTGGGTAATTTTACCACTTTTAATTTTCTTTGCCAGGATTGCCGACCAAAGCATCGGAACGATGCGATTAATCTTTGTTTCAAAAGGTTATAAATACCTGGCGCCATTTCTTGGTTTTTTCGAGGTTATCATCTGGCTGGTGGCTGTTGGTCAGATTTTTAAGCAGTTGGATAACTTTTTATATTACATTGCTTATGGTGCCGGTTTTGCTGCCGGAAACTTCGTCGGCATCATGCTCGAAGAGAAAATTTCGCTTGGAACAGTCGTTGTACGCATTATTCCAAAATTGGATACAACCGAACTGATCGAATATCTCCGTTCACAAAATTACGGCCTCACAATCATGGATGCCGAAGGCAGCCGTGGCAAGGTAAAGGTCATCCTTTCGATAATTCAGCGCAAGCAGATTGATCATTTTGTTTCGATTATCAACAAATACAATCCCCGTGCATTTTATTCAATCGAAGAGGTAAAGTCGGTGAGTTATGGTGTTTTTAAGAAGAAGGAACGAAACTCCATTTTCTATAGCCTGGCAGCCGGCGCAAGGAAAGGAAAATGATTTTATCGAAAAATCACAAAAGTAAAACCCACTCTTTCCCTTTTTTGTTTTTGTGATTTGTTTTTTGTGATTTGATTTTTTTTTTTGCACCTTGCGCTCTGCGCTTCTACTCGTACCGGATAGCCTTAATTGGGCTTATTTTGGTTATCACAAACGATGGCACAAGCAAAAAAACCACACACACCAGCAATGTTCCGGCATTAAGTAGAAGTACCGTTAAAATATCCAGATTTATTGGCACATAAGGGACATAATAAGATTCCTGTGGCAGTTTAAAGAGATGAAATTTGTATTGAATTAAAGCCAGCCCCAGCCCAAAAATATTTCCCCACAGCAAACCCCGGCCAATAATAAAAGCAGCATGGTAAAGAAAAACTTTTCGTATTGAAAGATTTTGAGCCCCCAAAGATTTCAAAATTCCGATCATATTTGTTTTTTCGATGATAAGTATTAAAAGGGTGGAAATCATGTTGATGATGGCAACGGCGACCATCAGAATCAGGATAATGATAACGTTGATGTCCTGTAAATCGAGCCATTCAAAAATCTGTGGATACAAATCCCTGATGGACGTTGCATTGAGATCGTAACCAACTTCATCGAGCACTTTCTCGGTCATTTGCTGAATATTTCCAAAATCGCTTATAAAAACCTCGAAACCACTAACCTGGTCACTTGTCCAGTTGTTAAGTCGCTGGATATGTTGTAAATCGCCGATTACGTATGTATCGTCGAATTCCTCAAGTCCGGTTTCGTAAATCCCGCCAATGATAAATTTCCGTCCGCGCGGTTGCATTTCGTCCTCATTAACAAAATACATTCTAACATCGTCGCCAAGCCTTAGTTTTAAAAGACTTCCGAGTTTTTTTGAGATCAGGATGCTGTCGTTTTTTAGGGCTGTATCAATCGCAATCGCCTTTCCTTCGATAATTTTATCGTTAAAAAATGACCAGTCGAAATCGCTTCCAATGCCTTTAAAAACAACACCTTGTATCTGATCATCCGTTTTTATTAATCCCGATTTTGTTGCAAAAACCTGAATATGTCTGATGCCTTCGGTGCTTTCCAAAGATGGATAAAATGGCTGATTTTTGCTAATTGGCGCAGTTTCGGCACTTTTGTTCAGGTCGTAATTTGTAATCTGGATATCTGATCCAAAACCGATTACTTTGTTGGAGATGGCTGCCTTAAAACCGGTGGTTACCGCCACCGAAAGAATCATCACCGCAATTCCCAAAGCCACGCTGATAACGGAAATCCTGACGATTGGGCGCGAAAAATTACTTTTATCTTTCGACAGTATTCCTTTGGCTATAAAAAGTTCGAAATTCAATATTTAACGGATTAGTTTGCGCAAAAGTAACCAAAATAAAAGAAGGAATGTTTTGAAGGAGTAGTTTATATTTGCAGTTTTCAAAGTAAAATATTTTACAAAATCCAATGTTGAAAGCATTTTTAAGATACCCGGTTTATTTGATTTTGTTTTTCTTCCAGATATTTTGCGCCTGCAGTCAGGCTCCGGCAGGTAAAATTATTGTTGGCGCCGAACGAACCGGTGAATATTTTCCATTGATCAAGGGTAAAAATATAGCTATTGTAGCAAATCACACCTCGTTGATTAATGGAGTTCATCTGGTTGATAGCTTGTTAAGCGCAGGTTTTAAGGTTGTTAAAGTTTTCAGTCCGGAACATGGTTTCCGAGGAAATGTTGATGCCGGGCAAGAAATCGGGAATAACACAGATCTCGTTACCGGTCTTTCGGTAATTTCGCTTTATGGAAAAAATAAAAAGCCACAAGCTGTTGATTTGGAAGGTGTTGATGTTATTATTTTCGATATTCAGGATGTTGGAGCCCGTTTTTATACCTACATTTCGACGATGACTTACACGATGGAAGCCTGTGCAGAAAATCACATTCCGGTAATCATTCTTGACAGGCCAAATCCAAATGGTTTTTATGTTGATGGACCGCTACTCGAACCGGCCTTCATATCCTTTGTTGGCTTGCATCCTGTGCCAATCGTTCACGGAATGACCGTAGGTGAATATGCGCAAATGCTGAACGGCGAGGGCTGGCTCGAAAATGGGGTTAAATGCAAATTATCAGTAATTTCTGTCGAAAATTTCAAGCACAGCGATTTTTATGAATTGCCCATAAAACCTTCGCCCAACCTGCCAAATAAATACGCCGTTTATCTTTATCCTTCTCTTTGCCTTTTCGAAGGAACCATTGTGAGCGTTGGGCGAGGCACCGATTTTCCGTTTCAGCTAATTGGCCATCCAGGTTATGCAATCGGAAGCTACCTTTTTACGCCAAAATCAATTCCGGGGGTTGCCACCAAGCCAAAGTACGAAGGAATGACATGTTTGGGACAAAACCTCACTGATTTTGCCAGGGATATGGAAAAATTGCCGCGGCAGTTGCATCTTTCGTGGTTGATCGGGTATTATAAAATTCTGAAGGATAAAGAGAATTTTTTTGATAATTATTTCGAGAAGCTTGCCGGCACCGCTCAACTGCGCAAACAAATCGAGGAAGGCTGGAGTGAAGAACAAATCAGGGAAACCTGGCAGTCAGGACTTGAAAAATTTAAAAAAATCAGGAAGAAATATCTTTTGTATCCTGATTTTGAATAAGATTTTGATATGACAACAAAAGGAACTCTTGTGAATAAGATTAAGGGAAATGGATGGTTTTACCGGTTTACCCCGGAAATCATTTTGTTCATTTACATTTTACTTTTTCTAATTGTCAAAAATCCAAATCATCCGCTCGACAGGGTTATCATGAGCGATGGAAAAGCTTACTACGCCTACCTCACCAACATTTTTATTTATCACGATCCTAGGTTTAAATTTGTTGAAGAATATGAGCAAAAGTACTATTCGGGCGATGCTTTGGTTTTTAAAGAATTCCGCTATAATTACGATGGAAAAACACTCATCAAAGGCTTTCCAGGCTTGGCCATCCTTTTTTTACCGTTCTTTTTGATTGCTCATTTTTTGAGTTTCATTTTCGGTTTTCCAACCGACGGTTATTCCATTATTTACCAGTATTCGATGGGTTTTGCTGCCATTTTTTACTTTTGGGCTGGGCTAAAATATTTGAAAAAACTTTTGCCTGTTTATGGATTTTCAAAGGAATTGACCGCTTCACTTCTTTTAGCGATAGCTTTTGGGACCAACATCATTTATTACACGCTCAAAGAAGGCACGATGGTGCATGTTTACAACTTTGCTTTGATTGCTGCTTTTCTTTATTTTTTGCAAAAGGCCGTTTCCCAAAAAGCCGCCAAACCACTCATTTTTGCCGCCCTTTTGTATAGTTTGATTGTGGCAGTGAGGCCAACAAATGCCATTGTTATTTTGCTGGTTCCATTTGTTGCTGGCAGTGCTTTCGAATTCAATCGGTTTTTAAAAGATTTATTCCAAAATGCAACGAAGGCTTTTCAGGCTCTGGCAGCTTTGTTTGTATTTCCGTTAATGACGATGGTTTTATGGTATTGGCAATCTGGACATTGGATAGTTTATACTTACGGTGAAGAAAGTTTTGATTTCTTGAAACCACATTTTTTTCAAATTCTGTTCAGTCTTAATAAAGGATGGTTTGTTTACACGCCACTGGCTATGGTGGCAATGTTGGGATTTGTTTATCTGTTTTATAAAAATCGTTTTCAATTTTTCTGGGGACTGATTTTCCTTGGGATATCTATTTTTGTCGCTTCAAGCTGGTGGGCGTGGCATTATACCTCT
>CAIYZW010000436.1 GCA_903930725.1 uncultured Bacteroidota bacterium | reverse complement strand
TGTGCCCTCTGTGTCTCCGTGTCACATTTATCAGGTTTGGATTACCTGATGATGCTTACCTTTTGCCGTTCGGAAATGCTTCCTGTTCTTAGTTCAAGGATGTATATACCAGGAGCAAAGTCAGAAGTATTTAAAGTTATGGGTTGACCGCCAGGTTGAAGTATCCCATCATAAACCACATCAACCATTCTGCCTGATAAGTCGTAAAGGTTAATAGTCGTCCAACCGTATTGATTCATCTCAGATTTGATGGTCATGTTCCTAATGGCGGGATTGGGGTACAACGTGAAAAGCACAGATTGACCGATTGCAGGCTCTTTAATTCCAAGCGGATAAGATGAATAATAAGCCTGAGCAGTTGAAGCCATGTTGCCAAAAAATACAAAATAATTGCCGTTGTCGTAAATACCCAGTTCTACATACCATTCCCCGGGAACCCAACCGGAACCATCCCACATAAAACCGTTACCATTTATTAAACCGGCCTGGTAATCATATTCAACTTGGCCATCGTTTGTCCAGGCGGCACCATCCCAATATTGATAGAGTGAGTTGATTTCGTTTCCGTCAGCATCATAAGAAAAAATTCCATGGCTGGCATTAGTCCAGGCGGCACCATCCCAATATTGGTAAAGGTTGGTAAGGATTTTGCCATTTGCATTGTACGTCATTGTCATGAAATCTAAATTATCCCACACTCCGCTCCAAATTTGCACCAGATAGGTAAGGCAGTTTCCGTTTTCATCGTAGGTATAGGTTTCCATGTAGTTATTTGTCCATGTACCGGTATCACCGCTTTCATTGGTGTATGTTAACATGTTACCGGCTTCATCATAAGTGAAGGTGTCGCGGTACATTAACATTCCCCATCCGGTTCCATCCCAGCCTACCATTGTATTTGTTAAAAGCTGTCCATTGGTATTGTAGGTCTTGGTCCAAAGATCGCTGTTTAGCCAGGCTTCACTTTCCCAGATTTGCCATAAAAGGGTCAACTTGTTGCCATTTCCATCATAAGTCATTGTGCTAAATGATGAATTTAGCCAGGCACCGGTATCCCAAAGTTGACCTAACCGGGTTAACTGGTTTCCGTTTCCATCAAAGGTATTAATTGTAAGCTCGGAATTAACCCAATTTCCTTCTTCCCAATACTGGTAAAGCTCGGTTAACCCGTTTCCGCTGGCATCATAAGTGAAGGTACTTAATTCGTTATTTAGCCAAACGTCGTTATCCCACGCCTGGCCAAGAACGGTCAGCAGGTTTCCATTTTCGTCGTATGTGGCTGAATAACGCATCGAATTTACCCAACCATTGTCTTGCCAGTCGAAAATCGTCTCGCTTACTAAGTATTCGTTGTTGTCATACAATAAAATCTCTTTTACATTTCCATAATTATCGGAAAATGAAATTATTGTATCGGGGTGAAAGGTAAGTCCATCCGTGCCCCATTTTTCGGTTTGTTTATGAACCGGCTTGTTGCCAATTCCAATTTTATTCCAATTTTCAGGATTTTGAAGTTCAATACGATTATTTTGTAGGCTTTTCATGTCATTCGGTTGGGCGACATGTTTTTCAGTTTTATCCCTGAACGATTTTAGGGACATTGGATTTTTGGTTTCCTGCGAAATTGCAGAGTAGGTTGACATCAGCCATAAGGCAATTGCCAATAGTGGCATCAAAACAGACTTTCTTGTTTTCATGTTGATTTAATTTTTTATAAATTTATGAATTAAAAAAAGCACATATATAGAATGTAAAATGCTTCATTTCAATGCTATTCGTTAGCTTGACCAATATGAAAGTCTAAAGATACATTTTTTTAGAAAACAAAATAATTTGAACAAATTATTTCCTTACTTTCAAGGCTTAAATCCCAAAAGGGCTAGCAAAAAAGAATTCTATCCATTCACAATTCGACCTAAAACCAAACGATTACGCAACGAATGTTATCCAGCAACTGAAACTTACGATTTTTGATCTCATAAAAAAACCCGGATATGTGCCAGCCTTGCTTACTGCCACTTTTTGAAGTAAAAGGGCACATCAAAAGACACGGCAATCAAAATTTATTTGGATTTCGGCTTTACATGTGCATATCTTTACATCAATTATCAATATTTTACGAACCTAATAATCAAAAGTATGAGAACAAAAAATTACATTTTCCAATTTACCATTCTATTAATTCTTGTGTTTGGATTAAGTTCCTGCAACCAGCTCATTAAAAAACCAGTACCCATTAAACCTCTACCTGGCGACACAACCAAAACAAAGTCGGTTAAGCTGCTCCAGTTCAGAAAAAATTTTTACAAAACTGCCGAGCTTTTTGCAAAAGCTTACAAGCCAAAATCAGACTCTATCGAAGAAGCCTCAACATATAACCAGGTTGACAGGCTCGTATTTACATGGGGAGA
>CAIYZW010000435.1 GCA_903930725.1 uncultured Bacteroidota bacterium | reverse complement strand
CACATTCGCAGTAAATGCAATTAAAAGTGCAATATTTCCGGTTTACAGGTAAAAGATTGATACCTAACGAATTGCCGAGCCGCCGGCTTCTTACCGGGCCAAATATCATTTCATTAAAAAGGAATCCTGACATTTATTTTAAATTTTAAGTTTTTTTGAAGAGACTAATTTGTCACAAGCACTTTTTGTACTAAATTTTTTAGTGATGCAAATAAAACAATTATTACGAAGGTTTGTTAAACTAACCTTTCAAACTTGTGAGAGATGGTTTTTTCATACTTTTGGAGCCTCAAATATTCATGACAGATTTAAAGGAAATAAAAGCGCCCATCAGGGAACACATTGCAATTTTCGAGGATAAATTTAAACTCTCGATGAAAAGCCATGTCCCGTTACTCGATAAAGTTACGCAATACATCATCAAGCGGAAAGGCAAGCAAATGCGCCCGATGTTTGTCTTTTTTGCAGCAGGTATTTGTGGCGAGATCAGCGAATCAACCTACCGCGCCGCCTCGCTCATCGAGTTGCTTCATACCGCAACGCTCGTCCACGACGATGTTGTTGACGATTCGAATATCCGCCGGGGTTATTTTTCGATAAATGCTTTATGGAAAAACAAAATTGCCGTTTTAGTTGGCGATTACCTGCTTTCGCGTGGCTTGCTCCTTGCGCTTGATAACAACGAGTTCAGCCTTTTAAAAATAGTTTCAAACGCCACCCGCGAAATGAGCGAAGGTGAGTTGCTCCAGATCGAAAAAGCCCGCCGCCTGGACATTAAAGAAGAAATTTATTTTGAGATAATCCGCAAGAAAACGGCTTCGTTAATTGCTTCCTGTTGTGCTGCCGGCGCCGAATCGGTTGGGGCAAAACCCGAAGCTGTGGCCAAAATGCACCAGTTTGGCGAATATGTGGGCATTGCTTTTCAAATTAAAGACGATCTTTTCGATTATCAGGACAGTAAAACCATCGGAAAACCCAATGGTATTGATATCAAAGAACAAAAAATGACCTTGCCGCTGATTTTTATGTTGAATAACTCCACTTTCATCGAAAAACGCCGGATAGTAAACATCGTAAAAAACCATAACAACGAACCCGATAAAGTAGCTGAGATTATCGAAAAGGTGAACCTGAGCGGAGGAATCGAATACTCGACCCAAAAAATGGTCGAATATCAGGAAAAAGCCTTCGACCTGCTTCATGAATTTCCAGAAAGCCCGATGAGAAATTCGCTGGAACAACTTGTTATTTATACCACCGAACGGAACAAATAAATCATACTTCAATCTTCAAATCTCAAAATCCAAAAAACCATTCTGAATCTCACCAATTGAAGGGTTCGGCCTATCATTATTTGATTTTTGTGATTTGTTTTTTGTCTTTTGCTTTTTGTTTTTGCGCTTTGCGCTCTGCGTTTTCAGACTTTTTTCAATGTAAAGGCAAAAGTTGTACCTACCCCCAGGCTGCTGCGTACATTAATGGTTTGGTCGTGTGCTTCGATGATGTGTTTAACGATGGAAAGCCCAAGTCCGGAGCCGCTTTTCTCGCGTGAGCGGGCATCGTGGGTACGGTAAAACCGCTCGAAAACCCGTGGAATTTCGTCGGGAGCCACGCCGGAGCCATTATCGGTAACTTCGATGAGGATGTTTTCGTCCATATCAAAAAAACTCACTTTTGTTTTCCCATCTTTGCTGCTGCCGTATTTTATCGAATTATCAACAAGGTTAACCATAACCTGCCTGATCCAGTTTTTATCAGCAATCACAAAAACCGGTTTTTCATCTTTTGATGCCAGCATGAGTTCCTTTTTTTTCTTCTTTGCTTTAAATTCCAGAAAATCAAATACTTCACGGGTTAATTCAACAACATCAAAACGCACCATTTTCATCTGGATTTGCGAAATCTCAAGGTTCGAAATGGTCTCGAGATCTTCGACGATGGAAATCATCCGGTTAATGCTTTTTTTGGTGCGGATCAGGTATTCGCGGTTAATGGTCGGGTCTTCGAGGCCTCCATCGAGCAAGGTAAGCACATAGCCCTGAATGTTGAAAATGGGATTTTTAAGTTCGTGATAAATATTCCCGAGAAATTCACGGCGGTATATTTCGGCTTTTTTCAGTTCTTCGATTTCGGTTTTCTTCTTTTCGGCCCATTCGGAAACCTCTTTATTGGCGTTTTCGATGCTGTTCATCTCATAATCACGCTTTTCGGATTTGGTGCCTTTTGGACGTTTCAGATTATAGATGGTTTTGTAAATGAGCCTTATTTTTTGATAAATAAACTTCTCGAGGGTGTATCTGAAAACAAGGAAAACAAAGGTAAAAAGCAGAACATCAATAATTATCAGCGGAAGTATTTTAAACTCAAAAAATACTTCCATGAGCACGCCAAAAAGAAAACTAAAAATTACCGTAACTAAAAAAGCTGCTTTTAGTGCTAATTGACCAGGATCGGTATGATTCATCATGACTCGTATTTATAACCTACGCCTTTAATAGTTTTAATGGTTTCGAGACCGATTTTTTCGCGTATTTTCCTGATGTGCACGTCAATGGTTCGATCGCCTACAATTACATCATTACCCCAGACATTTGTAAAGATATCTTCACGCGTAAAAACCTTATCGGGCTTGGAGGCCAGCAGGAGCAGCAATTCAAATTCTTTTTTAGGAAGGATGATTTCCTGGTTGTTTTTAATGATCATGTATCTTTCCCGGCTGATTGTAAGGTCCTTTAAAACGAGTTCATCCGTAGGCTGTGCCTGAGGTTCTTTATATCTTCGCAGTAATGCTTTAATCCGGCTTACAAAAACTTTAGGTTTGATGGGCTTTGTGATATAATCATCAGCACCCGCATCAAATCCGGCAATCTGGCTGTAATCCTCCCCACGTGCAGTTAAAAAAACAACGATGGTATTTTCTAAAACCGGACTTGCTTTAATTTCGGTGCAGGTTTCGATGCCATCCATTTTGGGCATCATAATGTCGAGGATAATTAAATGGGGCAGTTCCTCAAAAGCTATTTTTAAGCCATCTTTTCCGTTGCGGGCAGTAAAAACCTCGTAACCTTCTTTACGCAGGTTGTAACTTAAAAATTCAAGGATGTCTTTTTCATCGTCAACGAGAAGAATTTTGTAATTTTCTGTTTCCATGCAGTTTAGATAATTTCTTATGATGGACAATTAATATTTACCGAAAACTTAAAAAGGGATCAGGTGAAGGGTGCAGGCAGGTAGCGGAAGTCGCCATGAAGCAAAAGGCAGCATAAAATCCGAAAAGGCAATCATTAAAACTTCCATAATATTCATTAATTCTGATAAATCCGAAATCAGAAAGATTTTAATTCCGTGTAAAAATAGTATTAATTTTACTTCCCAAAATGAATACTAACAAATTTTACGACTATGAATTTAAGAAATCTACTTCCCATCCTGGTTTTTATGTTTTTTGGAACGATGTTATCTGGACAACAGTTCAGCGGTGGCCTTATTGGTGGGCTTTCTGCTGCCGAGATTTCGGGTGATCGCCTCACCGGGCCTAACAAAGCCGGGGTTTACGCTGGAGGATTCGTAAATACTTACATCAATAAGAAGTCGTCGTTTCAAATGGAATTAAATTACATCCAGAAAGGCAGCCGTAAAAACCCTGACACCCTTGATAACAGTAACTTTTATCTGTTGCGGATTAACTACGTCGAACTTTTTTTGCATTACAAATGGGATTTTGCCGAACGATTCACGTTTGAAGCAGGGCCGTCGTTAGGAATATTATTGAAATCCTATGAAGAAGCCGATGGACAAATTCTTACGGAGCCTCCGTTTAAAACCCGCGATCTGAGTGGTAACGTCGGATTGTTTTTCTCGCTTACCCAGCGTTGGCGTTTCAATGTGCGCTATTCCAACTCGATTTTGGCTGTCAGGCCACATTCCAACGGGCAAACCTATAAATGGAACCGGGGTCAGTACAACGAAGTGCTCAGTTTTACACTCCATTACAAACTCTAACTTTTTGATGAAACTAAAAATCGTAATTGGCGTAACCGGGGCAAGTGGGGCAATTTATGCCAAAGACTTGCTCATGAAAATTGAAAAGTACAGTCAGCAAATCGAACGTTGTGCTGTGGTTTTTAGCGATCAGGCCCGCCTGGTGTGGCAGCACGAACTCGGAAACGACAACCCCGATGATCTGAAGTTCATGCAATATCCCAACGACAGTTTTTTCGCACCATTTGCATCAGGTTCAGGAAATTATGATGTGATGATAATTTGTCCGTGCAGCATGGGAACACTGGGCAGGATAGCTGCCGGTATAGCTAACGACCTCATTGCCCGCACTGCTGATGTAATGCTCAAGGAACGCCGCAAGCTTATCCTTGTCCCACGCGAAACACCTTATAATCTTATTCATTTAAAAAACATGCTCGAATTAGGCCAGGCAGGAGCCATCATTTGCCCTGCTTCACCATCATTTTATAATAACCCAGCCCGAATTGATGATTTAGTGGAAACAGTTACAGCACGGATATTGAAACTGGCCGGTTTAAAAATTGATTCTTTTGAGTGGATGGAAAAAAATTGACACAGTCTAAAATCAAAAGTATTTTCAAAAACGGGTAATTTGTTTGGGGTTTGGACATCAGAAAATTGATTTTAACGAATGAAACCGGGTTTTTAATTTGGGCTTTACAGTTTTTAATGAGTTTTGTAATAAAAAATTCTTTTTAGTCGGGGGTCCAAAGGACTGTTCCGATAGAATTATCAAGAATTTTCTTTTACCTGATAAATCTAAAACCGTTAATATAGTTGGCAGCATATATAAACTTGATGACCCTGTAAAAGAT
>CAIYZW010000434.1 GCA_903930725.1 uncultured Bacteroidota bacterium | reverse complement strand
TCAAAAAAGATTTACCTTTGAATGCACCTGTTTTTGCTGATCATGCGATGATCAGTACCGTGATTAGAAACCTGATTTCGAATGCTATAAAATTCACTAAACCTGGCGGGGAGATAACCATTTCGGCAATAGAAAAACCAGACCAACTAATAATAATGGTGAAGGATTCAGGAATTGGCATTTCAAACGACCGGATTGAAAAACTATTCCGCCTCGACGAAACCTATTCAACCCCCGGCACCAAAGACGAAAAAGGAACCGGGCTGGGACTGATTCTCTGTAAAGAATTTATCGAAAAACATGGTGGGAAGATTTGGGTAGAATCTGCTCCCGGTGACGGCAGTACATTCATTTTTACAATTCCAAACGCATGAAAAAAATACCGAAAACAAATCAACCTCCGAAATCCTTCGCCAAAAGGCCGAAGAGTTGCTGAAAACCAAGTCAGAAGCAAAAATACTTGAGCTAATTGAGGAGCTGGCACTTCAAAACGAAGAAAAAGCAAAAAGGGCAGCAGAGTTAATCATTGCCAATAAAGAGCTGGCTTTTCAAAGCGATGAGAAAGCAAAACGGGCAGCAGAGTTAATCGTTGCTCAACAAGAAATTGCTATACAGGCAGAGCTAATCATTGCAAACAACAAAGCGTTAAAACTTTCGCACGAACTAGAGATACACCAGATAGAGCTGAATGTCAAGAATGAGGAACTGGAAGTTCAGTATGAGGAACTGGAAGTTCAGAAGAAAGAACTGAAAGTTCAGAAAGAAGAACTCCTTAAAGCCCAATCCACCGCGGGGAGCGTTGCCGAAAAATATCACCAACTTTACGATTTTGCACCCACAGGGTATTTAACGCTTTCAAACCTTGGCGAAATAAGTGAAATAAACCTGTATGGGGCAAAAATGCTGGGCAAAGAACGCTTGTTACTACAAGGTGCAAAGTTTGGATTTTTTGTTTCCGACGACACAAAACCCATTTTCAATCAATTTTTTGATAAAGTATTTAACAACAAAGTTGTCGAATCATGTGAAGTAAATCTTTCTGAAATTGGTGCCCCACCCGTTTATGTTCACCTTACCGGCATCGTTCATAAAAATAACAAACAATGCCTTTTAACAATTGTCGACATAACTGCTTATAGGTTGCAACAGGAAAAACTAAAACAAAGCGAGCAACGTTACCAGGCTTTGGTTGAGTGGTCGCCTTATGCTGCCATTGTTCACAGGGACATGAAAATAGTTTATGTCAATCCTGCTGCTGTTAAATTGTTTGGGGCAACCTCTGAGCAGGATCTTGTTGGAACTCCGGTCATGCATCGGATGCCTCCCGATTATCATCAAATTATTAGTGATCGAATACACAGAGGGGTTAATGAAGGCCTGGCAGCACCAATGATCGAGTCGAAATATTTTAAACTCGATGGAACAGTGATGGATCTGGAAGTACAAGGCATGCCAATTATCTACAATGGATCGCCTGCCATACTTGCTACCTTTAACGACATTACCGAACGTAACCGGATCGAGAATGCAATGAAGCAGGTGCACGACCGCTACCATTCGATGACAGCCAATATTTCGGACATCATCAGCATAACGGGTGCCGATGGCTTTATAAAATACATTAGCCCGAATTTAGAAAAATATTTCGGGTGGTTGCCCGAAGACCTGCTTGGCACCAACGGTTTCTCAACCATCCATCCCGACGATATCGAAAATGCCCGGAAAACCTTCCTTAAGTTGCAGGAAGAAGAAAAATCGACAAAAACGCTGGAACTTAGGTTTCAATGTAAAAATGGAAGTTACATTCCTGTTGAAATTACAGCCGCCAATCTGTTGAATAATCCTGCTATTGATGGCATTTTGCTGAATTACCATGATATTTCTGAACGTAAAAAAACAGAAGAGGAAAGATCCAGGCAATCTGCCTTGATCAATTCATTACTCGACTCCATACCCGATGTGATCTTTTTTAAAGACATGGAAGGCGTTTACTTAGGCTGTAATCCGTCATTTGCCGAATTTGTCGGAAAACCCAGAAATGCAATTATCGGCAAAACCGACCATGATTTATTTGATAAAGAGGTTGCCGATTCGTTCAGGCATTATGACCTGGAAATGTTGCATGATAAACTACCCCGGCACAACGAAGAATGGGTTATCTATCCAGATGGGAGAAAGATGCTTTTGGATACCCTTAAAACACCCTATTGGGACTATGACGGAACGCTGATTGGCATTTTTGGTATCAGCCGGGATATTACCGTAAAAAAAGAGGCTGAAGAAAAAATAAAAAGGAGCGAAAACAGGTTCAACAAACTCTCCGAACATAGCCGGGTAATCACCTGGGAAGTTAATGCCAACGGACTTTTTACCTATATCAGCCATGTTTGTCGGTCGGTGTTGGGCTACGAACCGGAAGAAATCATCGGGAAGATGCATTTTTACGACCTGCATCCCGAGGAAGGCCGTGAAGCCTTTAAAACAGCAGCTTTTGAAGCTTTTGCGCGAAAAGACATTTTCAGTGACTTTGAGAATGCCATCGTATCCAAAGATGGGCAAACGCTCTGGGTATTGACCAATGGCATACCAATGCTAAATAATGATGGTGCGTTAACCGGGTACCGTGGTTCCGACACCGACATCACCGTACGTAAACAGGCAGATGAGGCGTTGCGCTGGCACCGGTCGCTACTTCTAATGATGTCAAATTCATCTCCTTTAGGTTTTTTGGTTGTTGACAACTGCACCGATAATATCCTGTACTTCAATAAACGCTTTCTGCAAATCTGGGATATCGAACAATTATCCGATCGTATGGAACGTGGCGAACTCAAGAACAACGACATCATTCCCTATTGCCTGCCGGTATTGGTTGATGTACCTGGTTTTGCTGAATCGTGCAAACCGCTTCAGGACGAAAATAATCGTGTTGTTATTGAGGATGATATCGCATTTACAGAAAACCGCACCATACATCGTTTTTCGACCCAGATTCGTGGTGAGCATGACGAATATTACGGACGATTTTACATTTTTGAAGACATCACCGGGCGCAAAGAAATGGAGGATGAATTGCGGAAGAGCCATGCCCGATTCAGTTCGATGATAGCCAACATTTCCGACGTAATCGGCATTATGGGTGCCGATGGCATCATGACCTATAAAAGCCCGAATATCGAAAAACATTTCGGATGGCTGCCCGAAGATCGTGTCGGTACCAGCGGCTTTTCAACAGTCCATCCCGATGATATCGACCGTGTTGGAAAAGTCTTTTATTCTTTATTAGAGGAAGATAATGCGGTAAAAACATTGGAATTCAGATATCAATGCAAAGACGGAAGCTATAAGCCGATAGAACTTACAGCCGCCAATCTTTCGAATGATCCGATTATCCATGGCGTATTGATGAATTATCGCGACATCACCGAGCGCAAGCATGCCGAAAATGCTTTACATGAAACAAATGCCAATCTTGAAACTGCCGTTGCCACTGCAAATAAAATGACTTTGCTGGCCGAAACCGCCACCAAATCCAAAAGCACTTTCCTGGCCAACATGTCGCACGAAATCCGAACACCGCTTAACGCGATTATTGGCTTTTCGCAACTGATGAACCGTGAAAAATCATTAACCGAATCACAAAAAGAATACGTCACTTCTATCAACCGCGCCG
>CAIYZW010000433.1 GCA_903930725.1 uncultured Bacteroidota bacterium | reverse complement strand
GTTACAATCCGCCAGCCGGTTTAACCGAAACAACGAGTTATCGCCGTTACGCCAAAGATGGAACCTGCAACACCACGTTGGAAATTTCCATCGGTACCTGGACGGTTACAATCCAATCCATACCAGTTGCTCTTGCAGGATATGATGCAACTGTTGGTGAAGGTGATGAATATTCTTTAGCAGATGCCTCCGCTGAAAATTATTCTTCGGTAAGCTGGACAACCAATGGAGATGGCTCATTTGATAATACTAACATCATTAGCCCAACTTACTTTACTGGTGAAAACGATAATAAAGTAAAAGAAGTCGAATTGTGCCTGCATGTTGAGCCATTGAGCCCTTGTGTGGTTGATTCCACTGACTGCTTAACACTTACAATTGCAAATGCCAACAAGCCATCAATCAGCATCACTTCACCCGCCGAAGGAAGCAGCATTTACACAAACCCGGTAATAATTTCAGGTACTGCCGCCGATACTGACGGAAATCTAAGTTATATACAGGTTAAACTAAACAGCGGTATCTGGCAAATGGCCACCGGCACCGACAACTGGACGATTAGCATTAACCTTGTACCGGGGAAAAACACAATTATTGCCAGAGCAGTTGATTCGACCTACTTGTATTCCGATACGGCAACAATTAAGGTTCTGTTAAGTATTCACATCATCAATATCCCGCAAGGCTGGTCGGCGATTTCATCCTATCTCTCACCAATAAATCCCGATTTGGTTGTGATGATGAACGAAATCACCAGTAATAATTGTCTTGTTATCCAGCTTGCCCAGTTCGGTGTTTACTGGCCGTCGCAAAACTATAACACCATTGGTAACTGGTCTGTTGAGAGCGGATACAAAATTAAGATGAACAATGCCCGGGAATTTAGAGTTCGGGGCGACACGCTTACAAACCGTTGCATCAATTTCAGTTCAGGATATCAGATTGTTCCGGTAATTTCAAATGTTTCCTGCCTGATTGATTCGGTTTTTGAAAATCCGGAAA
The DNA here is from genome assembly GCA_903930725.1 of uncultured Bacteroidota bacterium. Lineage (GTDB taxonomy): Bacteria > Bacteroidota > Bacteroidia > Bacteroidales > 4484-276 > CAJATL01. The sequence continues at coordinate 1,194 of CAIYZW010000433.1, read as the reverse complement.
CCGACATTATGTTTATGTATGATGTGAAAACCAGCGCATTGTACTGGCCGCAAGGTGGAATCAGCACGCTAACCACACTCGATCCGGGCAAAGGTTATATCGCTAAATTTAATAATCCGGTTAGGCTCACCTACCCTGCTTATTCGGGGTTAAAATCAGGAATTATTGATGATTTTACCGATCCGCTTTTGGGAAGTCCCTGGCCAATTATTCGTACTTCCGATGTACATTTTGTTTCGATAAAATGTGAAGTTGCGAACTCGCTCGAAAATATTGATTTTATTGGGGCTTTCGATAGCTTTGGAAACTGCATCGGTTACTCCGGAATTGATGCTAGAAGCAGCAATTACCTGATTACCATATTTGGTGAAGACGAAACTACTATGGCCAAAGATGGTGCTGCGATGACTGAGCCAATTTCGTTTAGAAGTTACAGTGCTTCAACAAACGAGGAGGTTGCGCTTATTCCTGTTTTTAACACTGGTTTCCCAAATTCCGATGGTGTTTTCGCATCAAACGGACAATCGGAAATCATCGGTTTCAAAGCTTCGGTAACCGGGATTAGCGACACTGGTTTTGCAGGGAGCATTCAGGTTTATCCAAATCCGGCAAAGGATGTGGTGAATATAATCTTGTCAGGATTTGCCGAAAAAGAAAACCTGAAAAGTCCGCCAGTCGGCCCACAGACGGGTTTCAACGCCACGCTGGTTTCTGCCGAAGGCAAACGGGTTAAATCTTTTGCCTTAACAGGGAATCAAACGCAATTAAATGTCGGCGATTTACAGCCTGGCGTTTATATTCTGAAAATTGAAAATACTGAAACCGTGGTCATCAAAAAGTTGGTAATAAAGTAATTTTGGATTAACCCTGACGGGGGTAATCCCCCGTCAGGGTTTTGGAAAGCACAGACCTGTCAGATCCGCCTATTGGCGGATCTGACAGCGTCTAAAAAGAAAATTATAAACATAGATTAACACCATTTTAACTATGAAAAAGTTTTTAATGCTTTTGATTGTATTGAGGATTTCGGGCTTTTCACTTTTAGCACAAGCTCCGCCACCTCCTCCCGGTGATGCAGGTGGTAGCGGCGGCCCAGTTGGTGGCGGTGGTGCACCCATTGGTAGCGGCCTGGTTTTATTAATCTCGCTGGCAGCGGGCTATGGCGGGAAAAAGGTGTTTACCGGAATGAATGCT
>CAIYZW010000432.1 GCA_903930725.1 uncultured Bacteroidota bacterium | reverse complement strand
TGATTATTTGGAAGCAGTGGCAATCTGGCAAAGAAAAAGTAAATGATTGATTCAGGTTTTCAGGTTTGGATTTTCGGCCAGCAAAACTTCTTTGATAAAACCCAATCATTTTAGCAATTGAAAAATAAACCTGTAAATTTGGCAAAATTTCCGTTTTCAAGCTATTTAATTAATCAAATTATCAATATGAAAAAAGCAACTTACACATTTTTAGTTTTAGCATTGCTCACTTTTGCAAATGCTTTTGGGCAGAGACCCTTTATCCAACTCACCTTTACAGCTGCATACAACGGCCAGGCTGTGACCCTCGACAGTATCAACATCCATAACCTGACTCAAGGCGGCGACACAATGCTCTATTCCCCAGCTAATGTTTTGGTGTTGGATTATGTTACTGGAATCAGAGATAAAACCCAAATTGGAACAAATCAATTTTCGATTTCGCCGAATTTTCCCAATCCTTTCGATGGAAAAACATCGTTTACGCTGAACGTTCCTGAAAAGGGCCTGATTAAAATCAGCGTTTTTGATTTGATTGGGCGCGAGGTGGCCAATTTTGCCGACATTTTGGATGCTGGCAGCCACTCATTCACTTTTGATGCCGGGAATGAAAAATACTATCTGTTAACAGCAACAAGCAGCACAGCAAGCCAATCCATCAAAATGATGAACTTCGGCATTGGCGGACATCTGATAAAATTGGATTATCAGGGAAAAGCTGAAAGTGCAGATTTTAAATCCCAAAAAGCAATCAGGAGTTTAGATTATGACTTGGGCGACCAGTTAAGGTTTATTGGCTATGCTGCGACAACTTATGGAGTTGGAAGTGATGTATTTGAAGATGCGCCACAAATCAGCAAAACTTATCAGTTTACAATATTGGAAGGAGTTCCTTGTCCGGGAGTGCCTACCGTAACCGATGCCGACGGCAATATTTACAAAATCGTGCAAATTGGCGACCAGTGCTGGATGAAAGAAAACCTGAAAGTGGGTGCCATGGTTAACGGAAGTGGTGAACAGACAAACAATGGTATCATCGAAAAGTATTGCTACGACAACGATCCTGGAAATTGCGATGTGTATGGCGGCCTTTATCAATGGGACGAAATTATGCAATATTCAACTGCTCCAACTGTTCAGGGCATTTGCATGAACGGCTGGCATTTACCTACCGATGATGAGTGGACGACAATTATCAACTATCTTAGCGACTGGGAAGTTGCCGGCGGGAAAATGAAAACAACCGGTACATTTGAACAAGAAACCGGGCTTTGGCATACGCCCAATACCGGCGCTACCAACGAAAGTGGTTTTTCATCTCTTCCGGGCGGCAACTGCTACGGTGGCTCATTCTACAGTCTGGGTTCCCTCGGTTACTGGTGGTCTTCTTCGGAGTATTTATCGGATGCGTGGAACCGGGGCGTGTGCTACAATAACGGTGAAGTGTACCGGTACTACTACAATCAGACGTACGGTTACTCTGTCCGCTGCGTCAGGGATTAGACTATTTGGCTATTTTACAATTTGACTATTTCCGCGACTTGTGCTGAGCGAAGTCGAAGTTTGCCGCAAAATTTTTTGGGTTTTAAAGGTTTCATCTTTTAAAAAGGTGAAACCTTTCTTTTTCATGAATGAAGATACTGGATAAAAAGGCTTCCAAATTTAAAAGCTACACCCGGTAGCATGTTTTTATAAAAAAACAAGGTTGATAGTAAGAGGGCAAAGTGACATGCAAAG
>CAIYZW010000431.1 GCA_903930725.1 uncultured Bacteroidota bacterium | reverse complement strand
TTTCGAGCAGCTCAACTCTGATCTGGTGTTCGACTGTGGCTGCTTCAATGAGTGAAATTTGCTTTTTCCGCTGTGTCGAATAATGCCGGTAAAAGTTAAGACGCAGGTATGCCTGGCTAAAATCTTCGGCAGCAAAAATATAAGCCATGCGCTGATAAACATTATCGTTTTTATAGGCGAAGTTGATCATACGTGCGTATTCGTCGCGCAACATTTTTATTTCATTCGACGATTTATCAATCTGAAGGAGCATCGAAAATATCGAATCATTCAAAACCGTCTGTTCATTCCTGTAAAATTGCAGCAACTTTTCGCGCTTCGAGATTTTATTGTTGAGCAGTGCAAGCTCACTTAATGAGGTTTTTTTTGAACTGCGCGTTTCTTCAAGTAACCCGTTGGTAAACTCGATAGCTTTTTCGAGCTGCTGTTTTTCGTTTTCGAGATCATTTTTTTGTGCCTGAGCAATTACCCTGGCCGAAAAAAAAACCAAAAACAGCATGCTAATTAAGAAAAACTTTATTTCGATTTTTGGGTACAGCATTGTTCAAAGTAAACATTTACATTAATTTACCGGGGTGTATTTTGGCGGAATCTTAAATGGGAAGTTGACGTTTTCGTTTAACGAAATTTTTGAATATTCCACTTTTACCTTCACAGGTGTCTCTGCCTCAAGCTGATAAACAATTTTAAACGGGAATAACTGCCCCTGAATATCATTAAAATCCGAGTACCCGGCGGTAAGTTTTTTACTGTTCTTTGTCAGTTCTTTGAGCTTGATTTGACTAATTTTAAAATTCTCCGGATTGAGCCAGATTGATTGAAGAAAATCCCTTTCGGCATCGCTGGTATTCCTTACATGTTTTTTTAGTTTATGCCGCCCGGTGGTGGTAAGTTTATACTTCCTGTTGTCAATGGACGCCTTGAAATCCGTATTATCGTAGTATTCAAAATCATTACCCAGAATAATGGATTGGAGAACGCTGAAATCCACATTGGTTTTCAGGAAATTATTTACAAAATCATAATCGCCCACAAAATATCTTTTGTTAATCCTGTCGAGAAACTTCACCGAATCGAGTGTGATGAGCATCCTGGCCATTTCGATGCCTAAGTCCTGGTTAAAGATCACCCAGATAGCACTGTCTTTAACGATATTTACCTGTCCTTTAAACTCAAACGATTTCCTTTTGATGGAATATCCGATATTGAATTTTGCCGAGAAGGTCTGGAATTTAAACTGGTTTTCATTCAATTTTCCGAACAGGTACTCCGGTCCTTCATCTTTGATTGGGGCTTTAATAAGATGGCGCTTGCTTTGGCAGGACCAAAAACCCGAAACCATGACCATCAAAAGAAAAACAGAGATATATTTTTTTGATGCTCCAAAAAAGCTGTTTCTTGTCCTCGTTAAGTTTAACGCCATTATTCGTAGAGTTTTTTATCCTTCAATTTTTTATCTAAAAATTCTGAAGCTTCGCCACCAGCTTGTTTTGCCTTTTGCCAGTATTCGAATGCTTCGGCTTTTTTATCCAGACGATAAAGTACGTCGCCGTAATGCTCGAGAAGTACAGCACTGTCGGCTTCTTCGTTATCCAAAGCCATTTTAATCCACTTTTCGGCTTCGGTAAATTCGGCAAGTTTGTATAAAACCCAACCATAAGTATCCTGAAATGAAGGATTATCTGGCGAAACCTGATTTGCCATCTTTGCCATTTCCCTGGCTTTATCAAGATTTTCGTTGCGTAGCGACAAATAATAGCTGTAATTATTCAGCACAAAAGCGTCGTCGGGTTTTATTTTGAGTGCTTTGTCATAAGCCGCATCCGACTTTTTATGGTCTTTTAACTGGTTGTAAACATCACCAAGTGAACTGTAAAACTGGGCAAGCAGCACGTCGTTGTCAACAACCACCGAAGCCCCGTTTTCGAACGATTTTACAGCCTGATCTAAGTTTTTGAGCTGCATATTGGCAAATCCATTAAACAGGAACGGCAAGGGTTGCACCGGGAAAAGCTGCAAGGCTTTCTCACTGGTTTGGATGAGTTCGGTAAATTTTTTCAGTTCATTTTCGATAAACATCATCTGCTCCCAAATGGCATAATTGCCACTATCAATTTTAAGGGCTTTTACAAAAGCACTGTGGGCTTCGTTAATCTGTCCGCTGCGATAGAGCAGGTCGCCATAAATTGACAGCGCTTTTGGATCTTCGGGATGCGTTTTAACAAGGATTTCTGACAGTTCAAAGGCTTGTTCTTTTTTATCGTTGTAAAACTGATCAATGGTATAAAACGTAAGCAGGATTTGGATTTTCGTCTGAAGGTCGAGGCTGGGATTGGCAAAGCCCTTTTTCAATTCTTCAAAAGCTTTTTGGTCGTCGCCATTTTTGCGGTAAAAATCGGATAATGAAATCCGGATGTATGGATTTTCAGGATCAACCAGTGCTATTTTTTCATAAATTTTTAAAGCCTCTTTATCGTTGCCCTGGGCCATATAACTTTCGGCAAGAATCTGCAAATACCTGCTGTTATCGGGGTTTGCGTTTACCAACTTCTGAATTTCTTCGATAGCCTTGGCCGGCTTATTAATGCTTTGATAGAGTTTTTGCTTTTGAATGGATATTTCTTCGGTAATCCCAATCAACGATTCGATTTTATCATAAACCAAAATCGCTTCTTTATAATCTTCGATGATGATGTACGACAGGGCAAGGTCGAAATAATAATCCACTTTTTCCGGATAAAGTGAAGTGAGTTTTTCAAACACTTTCACCACTTTGTCGTACTGTCTGGTCAATTTGTAAATATCTGCCAATTGCAGCTGATACCAAATATTTTCAGGGGCAATATTAATAGCATTTTCCAAAAGCAAAACAGCATCTTCGTTGCGAACCTGGCTCATATAAATCCGGGCAAGTTCATACATTGAGGCATCGTGATTTGGGTCTATTTCGAGAACTCTTTTATAAAGTGCCTCAGCCTTATCGTAATTTCCAAGAAGCCTCTCCTTGGTGGCATCCATAAAAAAGGAGGTTCGGTTTAAAATGTCGTTCTCTGACAAACCGCTTTTGGCTTTAGATTTTTTTTGAGCATAAAGTGTAACCGGGGCCGAAATGCCACCAATTAAACCCGCCAGCAACACGATGAAAATAAAGTACTTTTTGATCATTTTTAAGATAAAATCCCGATGTTTAAGCTGTACTAAACATTTACAGGGGTTGATAATTGTACGTTTTTTCTTTTTTAACAAAAGTTAAGATTGAATTTCAATGGATTATAACACGCATTTTTGCCGCACATTTTAAACAACGAAACAAAAATTCAGTTAAATTTCAGGCTATTTATTTCCGGTGTGTCCAAAACCTCCTGCACCACGCGGTGTTTCGTCAAGGATTTCAACTTCAATCCATTCGGCCTTTTCAACTTTTGCGATAATCATCTGCGCGATACGTTCGCCATCGTTTATGATAAACGCTTCCTTTGAAAGATTAACCATAATTATTTTGATTTCACCACGGTAGTCGGCGTCAATGGTGCCGGGGCTGTTGAGCAGGGAAATTCCTTTTTTGATGGCCAAACCGCTACGAGGCCTTATCTGGGCTTCAAAACCTTCGGGAAGTCCGATAAATAAACCCGTTGGCACGAGATATCTTTCGAGCGAATTTAAAACCACCGGCGCATCGAGATTTGCCCGTAAATCCATCCCTGCCGAAGCTTTGGTTTCGTAAGCCGGCAAAGGGTGTTTTGATAAATTTACAATCTTAATTTCCATTCGTTGGATATTTTGTGCAAAAATAATTGTTCAGCAATTGTTTTGTCGGATAATTCGGGATTGTCAGAATTTAATTCGCTTTACGCTTTAAAAATGTGGTTTTAAGAAGTCCCTGAAATGTTGCTTTTTCGAGGTTGTAAATTATTGCCAGATAAAACAGTATAAAAACCGAATTAACAGCAAGTTTTAAAAACCTCGAAGGAAAATGTATGTTTTCGCTTATGATGTAAAGAACCACAGGAATTGCCAGGTACAAAAAGAACTTCGGGATATTGTAAGGCACCGGAAAATGTTTTTGGCCAAGAAAATATGAAAGGACCATCATCACAAAATAAGCCAGAAAAACCGCCCATGCCGAGCCATAATAGCCAAAAACCGGAATAAAAACGAAGTTTAAAATAACCGTGAGCACTGCGCCAATTACCGAAATGATGGCTCCATAAATGGTTTGGTTTGAAAGTTTGTACCAGATTGACAAATTGTAATAAACCCCAAGAAACAGGTTGCCCATCAGCAAAACCGGAATAACGGCGGCGCCTTCACGGTAATCAACACCAATAAAACCAATAACTACGTCAATGTACATCATGGTAATCATGAAAATCAATGCCACGAAAATGGTGAAAAAATTCAACACATCGGCGTAAAGCTTTTTGGAGCCTTCTTTGCCTGATTCCGAAAAAAAGAAGGGTTCGGCAGCATATCTGAAAGTTTGTACAAAAAGCGTCATGATGATCGAAATTTTATAACAGGCGCCATAAATCCCTAACTGCGCCATAACGTCGGTGCCTTTGGGCAACAAGCGCGGCAACATAATTTTATCAATCGAAAGATTTACCGATCCGGCAATTCCCACCACCAGAAGCGGCCAGGTATAGGTTATCATCTGTTTCCAGAGTTCCCAGCTAAACCTGATGCTTTTAAACGGAATCTCCGGAATGAGTAATAACATGGTAAGCAAAGCCGAGACCAGGTATGATATAATGATGTATCCGATGAGATAATCGGGATCAAAAAAGGTATTGATGATCTCAGCTAAAATCCCTGAACTATAATTATTTATGATGTAAGGGCAAAGCAAAACAAAAAACAGATTAAGCAAAATATTGCTTCCGATGTTGACTAGTTTTATTGCAGCAAACTTAAAGGCTTTATTTTGCTGCCGCAGCTTGGCAAAAGGTATCGCGGTAACTGCATCCAGGGCCAGCGTGATTGCAAAATAAACGATGTATTCTTCATGGCCAATGTACCCCATCCATTCGGTGATG
>CAIYZW010000430.1 GCA_903930725.1 uncultured Bacteroidota bacterium | reverse complement strand
TTTCACAAAGATATGACTTAGTAATCATAATTACAACGCTTTTCTTAACTACAGCCATTTTCTTTTATAACCAGTTCAACCATCATCTGTTAACGCTCATTTTACTTTCGCAAAATGGTAATGTAATCATTAAACCTCGGAACTCCGATTTTTTCTTTTTCATCCCAAGACTGCAATTGGTCAATAATTGTAAGGCCATTCTTTGAGGCCAGATTTCTGACCATTTGTTTCGAAATGTTCGACCGCCAGCCATCGGTATCTCTGGTCCGGCACATCGAAATTGTTCTGTAAAACCGATTTCCCATGTTACCCAAATGTCGCATAAATCCCAGCCAAAGTAAGAAATGATTCCTGCCAGGGTGGTGTATTACCGCACGTCCTCCGGGCTTAAGCACCCGAAAAATCTCCTGCATGTATGAATTAATCACAAATTTTTCGATGTGTACAAAGGTGTCGAACGACCAGATGAAATCAACCGAAGCATCTTTTACACCTGCCAAGTTTTTACCATCGTTAAGCACATACATAATATTTGATCGATCAACAAATAGGTTCCTGCAAAATTCGATACAATTGGAGCTTAAATCTACCAGTATTAAAGTTCCGGCAGTTTTTGCAAGAAAAACCGACCATCGCCCATGACCAGCACCAATTTCAAGAACAGTGTCATTTTCCCGGATATTTGAATTGATCAGATTTTGATACAACGACTGCTTCCAATAATTATAATTTACCTTGCATTTAAGTGCCTGACCATCCCATTCGTCGCCATTTTTTTTCCAGTCATGTTTCTCATTCCAGATTTCTCTGTTGATGATTATTGAATTTTTCATGCAATTTCTAAACTAAATGAGATGATTTTGTTTTGGTAAAATATTTCAGAAAACCTTTCTGATTTTAACCGTCATAAACATAGCGAATTGGGAGGATAAACGGCAGAGAATTTTATCAATCAAGTTGAGTGTTCCGAATAAAAATCCGGGAACAAGATTCCGAAAAGTAAATCCACCACTTAAAATGTACACGAAAGAAGTATGAAAATGAATATTTTCGATCTCAAAGCCGGGGAACCGGATTTTAAAAAGATGTCTGTCGCGTATAAAAACAATCCAGGGTAATGCCACATTTGATGAACTGAGCGCTCCGGCATCACTAAATCCCCAACCCCCTTTTGAATCAAAATTTTCGTGATGAAATTTTGAATAAACAAATCTGCTCCAGATGGTATTGGCAGGTTCTACCATGATTATCAGGCCATTAAGCTGCAACAACCGGTAGGCCTGGGCAAGAAACTTTTCGGTATCGGCAATATGATGGAACACATTTACCATATAAATCCCATCTAACGATTGATTTTCCAATGGAATTTCCAGCGCCGAAAAGCATAATCCAACACCTTCAATCGGTTGAATGTCCGAAGTAATAAGGTTGGGAAGTAATTCTTCAAGAAAACCACCTCCTGAGCCTATTTCGAGTATTTTTTCGGTTTCGTATAATCGGGAATAGCCAACAACCATTTGTACCATTCCAGATAAATCTTTCTCAGAAAAGGTTTCGATGCGAGTATTTTCTGGTGCGCTAAAGTTCTTTCGATCGAATCGAGCGGTACATCAAATTTGTATTTGAAACAAATCATTTTATAGCCCTGATAAATAACGAACCCGCAATTTCCTTTACAACTGGTACTTTTTCGAGGTATTCCAAAAAGTTATCAATTGGATTAATCAGCCACTCCGGCAGCGATGGATGCATAAAATCGAACGGGGTAATCTCAACTTGAATGAATCCGCTTCTTTTGAGCTGGCGGTGTAAATTCCAGCGGATAAAAGCAGTTTCATCGGGCGAATCGCCCATTCGCTTTTTGAGATAAGGCCAGTTTTTCTGTAAAGCAATCTGCGGGTTTAACATGTTTGGCTCGGTAAAAACCATTTTTCCACCCGGTTTAAGTACCCGGAAAAACTCAGAGGTTGCCCTGCCAACATCGAGATGATGAAATACTGATGAACCGATGATAATATCGAATGAACCATCATCAAAAGACATATTGGCTGCATCCTCCAATAGAAAGGTTGTGTTGGTGCTGGCGTTGTTTTTTCTGGCAATTTCAAGTAAATCCACCGAAATATCAATTACAGTTAGACGGACATTCATATTACCGATTTCGCTGGTAAGTAACCCTGTTCCACAACCAATTTCCAATACCTTATTCCCGTTATTTAGTTGGCCAAGAAGCATGTTTTTGCGGCGCTCCCATCTGACCCTTCCGGCAGGCGAATCCCAGTTCCAGACTTTGGGCGGGTCGTTGGCAGCGAGATATTTTCCATGAGCAATCTCATTTTCGGTTCGCTGATCCGATGTATTTTTAGAAGTTTTACACATAATACCTCATTATTACCGAACTTAAAGTGACAATAAAGAAAACTATTACAGTAATTACCGAAACCAATGGAAGGAACCCATTGGGCGCGTTTAACCTCCGATTGTAAAATATCAACATTAAAACAGGAGTCAGCGGAATCAGGTACCTACCATGAATTAGGTCTAATTGTTGCGCACCTAAAGGCATCCAAACAAGATATAATACGGTTAGAATTGTAACAACTGAAAGTATCGCAATTAAACTAAAAAGGATTTTATGGCTGAACATCAAACAAACGTTTTTATTTTTATCCAAAAGTGCGGTGATGATCAAAATGAAACCAACAAAATGATAAAATGTCCTGGGCAACGGTGTATCAAACCAGCCAAGGATGCCAATACATCCTTTTACTGTTATTATCGAATAGTTTGTAAAGTAATTTAGCACCGCCAAAAAATAACCAGGTAAATCGTTGATAATGTGCATGAATTGTTTAAAAGGATAAATATCCTTTGGGTAACCGGGATAGCTGGCATAAAGCCCTCCCGACAAGTCCAAACCATGGCTGATAAGTTTAAAATAAAGCATGTTAACAACAAAAGCGGCAACAATTGCAAAACTTACACCAGCATAAAGCATTACCCTGGATTTTTGAGTGGTAAATCTTTCCTTTGAAATGAGCAGGACCAAACCCCCCAGCAAAAAATAAACATTTTTGGCTATGGTTAAAAAAAACACCAGCAAGAGCGTTATAACGATCTCTTTGATAGAAATGACATGATTCCTGGTAAAGGCCATTTTTAAAACCAATGCCACAAGGAAGAATGAGACACCGTTTATCATGCCATCAGGGCTTAACGATGCAGCCTGATTGACTGACATGGGCAACAATGCCAGCAATAAAAATGTCCATTTGAAGATTGGGGTAATTAAAATGGCCATGTAAATCAATAATACCCAAAGCAAAAGATTCCCAATTCGTCCGGCATAAAATAATATCGGCGGCGAAGCATTAAAAATACGGGGCAAAAACATCCCGACCGACTGAGGAACATAGAGCAAAGGCGTGTATTGTGCGCTGTTGATATGCTGAACAAATATCTGATTGTCTGCATTAAGGCTGGTATTAAAACCCGAAAGAATTATTGCGGGCGAGGTTTTTGCCTCTGGGTGAAAGGGCAGGTGGTTGAATCCTGATAAATAGCTGATAATACTATTTGGCACCAACCCTCCAAGCATGTTATATTTGGATAGAGGAAAAAATTTAAAATTGCAAACCTGGTAACTCCTGAAAAAATGAGATGCTTCATCCGGAACCTGAAAGGGTGGTGTGACGAAAACCATCAATAGTCCCCAAACAAAGGCAACTAACAGGAAAAATTTGCCGGGTTGGATTTTTTGAAAAATTGTAAACAGTGTATACTTCATCACGAAATGCTTCGTCTCATCATAAAAAAATAGCAGGAATATGATGAGGGTCAAAAACAGGGCTATTTCGATAATCGTTACAACAATCTTTTTCCAATCAAATTTAAAATCAATAAATTGATTGATATCAGCATTATAATTTAAATAGGGGTCATTACCGGATGTTTTTATAACCAGCTCGTTGTTGGCAAGTGCGATTTCTGAAATATGTTGCACCGGTGTAAAGTATCTGATGAGATCAGCTCCCTGCCAGCAGATGTTGGTTTTGCCGTGGCTTAGGCAAATCTGACTGATTTTTATCAGCGATTCTTTTGTCCCGGGGTCAATGCGGAAGTATCGGAACCGGTTGCTTGTTATGGTAAAACTTAGTATATTGCTTTTTGCAGGGTCAAAATAACTTACAACCGATTCATGCTCATTAAATCCATTTCCTGAATCGAAAAATATTTGATACATATCCGGGGCAGTGTCCTGGTTAAGAACAATTGTGATAAGCGTAGAATCATAACCGGCGGTCCATATCTTATAAAAGCTACAGCCGCCTGTTGTGACGGTTAGAATTATCAAAACCAATATTTTGATACTTTTTTTCATCCGGTAAATTTAATTTTTCGTGCAGCGAAAAAGCTCATTTTTGCAAGCAACCAGCCATGTTTAAACCGGCTTATCTGTGTTGTGCCATAATCGCGCTCGCGGTAACGGATATTAATTTCGACTATTTTAAGATTTAATTTTGAGGCGCCAAACAGCAGATCAAAATCGCCAAAAGGATCAAAATCACCGAAATAGTCACGGTTTTTGCTGATGTCGTTATAGTCATCTTTAAATAAAACCTTTGTGCCACACAAAGTATCTTTTAACCGTTGCCCCAGGATCCAACTGAACAGACCACTAAACATTTTATTGGCCATGTAATTTAATATGCGCATTGACTGCTTTTGGAGCGGGTAAACCAGGCGGCACCCATTGATAAAATCACCCTTGTTTTGTATTAAAGCTTTATAAAACTTGGGCAAATCTTCGGGGGGTACAGTAAGATCGGCATCCAGAATCATGAGCACCTCTCCACCGGCTGCATCAAAACCATCGCCGACAGCGTTTCCTTTACCTTTCCCGGTCTGCATCAGTACTTTGATGTTCTTTTGCGGGTATTTTTCTTTCACCCTAATCATCTCATCAAAAGTACCATCCGAAGATTCGCCATAAACAAAAATAAATTCCTGGTTCAGTCCAAATGCGGGAGTTCGGATAATTGCATTTTCGATGTTTCCAAACTCATTTTTTGCAGGAATAATAATCGAAACACTCCCTTCGGTATTTCGCTCCATCACTGGTCGGGCAACAATAAGATTAACCAGGTTTAGTGAATTAATCAGCGGAAGATTTGCAACGAAATGATTGATAAGATAACTGATTCCCGGAATGTTAAAAGGAAACAAAAGCTTTTTGGTAACAGTTACATTTTCAAAGCTTTCGAGCCTCAGAAGCGCCAGAATATCGGCACTTGACAGCCAGTTTTGCCGGGGTTGAGGCAGTTTAAACCTGGTTTTTTCCGCAATAATATTTGCAGGTTCCCACATGAAATTATAGTTGGAGATAACGATGCGGGTTTTTTGATGACAGGCTTTTCTAAGGTTGTGAAATGCTCTCTGCACATCCCACAAACTACCCAGCAAGTCGGATAAAATGATGTAATCAAACGTTTCGTCTGGCTCATATTCAACGGCATCTGCCAGGATAAATCTCAAATCAGGATGTTTGCTTTTTGCAATGTTAACGATTGTTTCGGAGAAGTCGAGACCAACACCATAAGCCGGATTTACTGATCGAAGCAAATCACCAGTTCCGCATCCAAGCTCAAGAATCCGTTTATCGGGTGGGATAATAAAAGTAAAGTATTGTTGGAGGCACCTGTGATAAAACCGGTTCTTCCGGTT
>CAIYZW010000429.1 GCA_903930725.1 uncultured Bacteroidota bacterium | reverse complement strand
GGATCGCTTCCGCATGACGGGATTTGCCAACTATAATATAGGGAAAGCAAGCGTGGAGGATGATACCACCTCATGGCACACCGGCGCCAAAATTGGCGGACTGGCTGCAAATCTTCGGTTGGGTTACCGTTACGGCCAGACAACGGATGATGTTGTTTCAATCGAATCGGTTTTTGGTACCGGCGACGACAACAATTTAACCGACAAAAAATATTCGGGTGTAATTACCGGAAATACCTGGGGTGCACCCGCCAACATCTTTATCAGCAGCGGCTCCTACATTCTTTTCCCACACGCCAATGTTGTAAACCGCTACACACCGCTCATAGCCGATCTGTCGAACATGGGTTATGGCCTGGTTGGCGGAGCTATGAACATTTCGCATGGTTTTGTTCCTTACAAATTCACCGGAAAAGTTGGTTCATCATGGGCAATGAGCATGGTTGCGCCACAAGGCGGCGGCCAGCAAATCGGGATCGAAGCAAATGCTGCATTAAAATACCAGCTTGGTGTTTACATGAGTGTCGAAATGCACGGAGCTTATGTTTGGTTGGGCGATTTTTATGATAGCAACGACAACACTTACAGCTATTACGTAAATGGCTCAAAAACCGGCGACCGTCCTGTAAATCCCTGGACTGCTTTTTTGGTTTTCAAATGGTTGATGTTCTAATTTTTTAAAATTGCAAATGATGAAAACAACAAAAAATATACAGATTAGCCTGGTTTTGCTGGCAGTTTTGATAATCTCCTCAACAGTGATTTCGGGATGTAAGACGAATGATTTATGTAAAGATATGAACGCTTATCGTGATATCGAACCACTCAAAAGCCTGAAGGATTTGAATTATCCTTACGAGGTAAAATATGCCGCACTATCCGGAAACATTAACCTGGCCTATGTTGACGAAGGTTCCGGGGAATACACCATCATTTTTATCCATGGTTTGGGAAGTTACCTGCCTGCCTGGAAAAAAAATATCGAAGGTTTAAAAGCCAGTTATCGCTGCATCGCCATTGATTTGCCCGGATACGGAAAATCAAGCAAAGATCCGCACAGCGGGAAAATGTCATTTTATGCCGGAGTTGTTAAAGAATTGATTGATCATCTTAAACTAAAAAATGTGGTTTTGGCCGGTCATTCGATGGGCGGGCAAATTTCGATGATTGCCGCACTCAACTATCCCGAAACCATAAAAAAGCTCATTTTGGTTGACCCGGCAGGTTTTGAGGAATTTACCGAAGGCCAGAAGCAATGGTTCCGTGATGTGATGACTTTGGATGGCGTTAAAAAAACGACTGTCGAACAAATCCAGACCAACCTGGCATCTAATTTTTACAATGTCCCCAAAGATGCCTCTTTCATGATTACCGACCGGATTGCGATGCGCACCGCCAATGATTTTGATAATTATTGCTACGCTGTGGTTCAATCGGTAAATGGTATGGTTGACGAGCCGGTTTTCCAGTTGCTCGATAAGATAAAACAACCAACTTTGATACTTTTCGGAGCAAACGACAACCTCATCCCAAACCGTTTTTTAAATGCC
This sequence comes from uncultured Bacteroidota bacterium, assembly GCA_903930725.1. Lineage (GTDB taxonomy): Bacteria > Bacteroidota > Bacteroidia > Bacteroidales > 4484-276 > CAJATL01. The sequence goes on along the minus strand of CAIYZW010000429.1, from coordinate 470 downwards.
GGAAGAACTGCCGAAATTGCCGCCAGAGGCCATCAAAAGATTGCCGGAAGCAAGTTGGTCATGGTTCCAAAGGCAGGGCATTTCCTGCAGTTTGAAAAACCGATTGAAGTAAACAAAGAAATCAAGGAATTCGTTGTGAAATAATCTTTACCCACACAATCTCATTTAAAAAAGCAACCAGCGAAAAATGTTGGTTGCTTTTTTTTGTCATTATTATCAAAAAAAATCTTTGACAGAAAATTCAGGCTTTATTCCTGAAGATGACGGGCTTTAGCAGATTATCTGCCGAAAACCGGTGGATGACAATTGAGTACGAATTTTTATTTAATGAAAAGATTTCTGATCTTTATTTTTATCACAAGTAAAATTCTATTTTTGTCTTTCATATTTACCGCGTGTTAAAAATTGGCAACATAAATTAATCGAGATTATTATGAAGAAAAAAACTTTTGCATTGGTTTTTATGCTCG
>CAIYZW010000428.1 GCA_903930725.1 uncultured Bacteroidota bacterium | reverse complement strand
AAATACCTCTTTTGTTGCCGAAAAGGTTTTTACTGTAAATATTCCTTTTCTGATTTTGAGAAGTTCCGGCTTGCTTAGCTGTAAAATCCAGATGGTGTATTTAACAGTAAGAAATACAAAAATGAAATAAAGGCCAATGGTAAAAGGTAAAGTAAATAGATCGTAGTATTTCATCTTATCTCAAAAATATTATTCGATAGTTTCTGATTGCCAATAACATCTTGTCTCCTCAAAAAGAATTTTCATTTTAAAGGTTTTGAAAAATCAGTCATTGCAAAAGCCCTTTTTATGGTAAAAATCACATTCCGGGTATTGACGCCCCGCGGACAAACCAATTTGCATTTCCCGCAAAGCATACATTTTTTCATGCTTTCTTCCAGATTGTTGGTTTCACCGCGCATGAGCAAATTATGTAACTTCCGAAAGTTGAAATTGGTAAAACCTCCGGCAGTGCAGGTTGCCGTGCATCCCCCACAACCAATACAAAGCAGGAGCGAAGGCTCATTGGAAATGACGAAATCGCGTAACTTCATGTTGTTTTTGTCGTAATCAATTTGCCGGCCTTTGGTGAGGCTGTACCCAAACTGTGACTTATTTTTTCCGGCTATGTCCAAAATTAACCTGTTTAATAAGTGATCTTGTTATTAATTTCTTTCAGATATTTATCCACTTCGGTGGCAGCAGCCCTGGCATGGCTGATGGTATCGGTAATATTCATGGGTGCTGTGGCAGATCCGGCAATAAAAATTCCTGTCTGGCTTGTAAGATTCGTTTGATAATGGTCATCCCAGGCTTTGAAAAACCCATTGACGCCGGTTTTCAAATCCAATTGTCCTGCGATTTGCTTTGTGTCTTTCGAAGGCAACATCCCAACCATCAAAACCAGCAGGTCAACATTCATTTTTAAAGGGCGGCCGGTTAAGGTGTCTTCAGCTTTAACCTGGATGCTTCCACCGGCATTACCAGCAGCCTCCGAAACGCGGCCACGGATGTACTGAACGCCCCATTTTTCCTGCGATTCGCGATACAATTCTTCATAATATGGCCCAAACATCCGCATGTCCATGTAAAAACAAAAGACTTCAGTTTCGGGAAGCATTTCACTGATTTCGATGGCCTGTTTAACGGCAGTAACGCAGCAAACTTTTGAGCAATGATGATTTCCGCACTGCTCATCCCGCGAACCGACGCAATGAACGAAACCCACTCGCTTTGGGGCTTTCCCTTGTTTTGTCAGGATACTCCCTGAATTGAACATCTCCTCCAGTCCAGCGGAAGTAATGACATTTTCATAAATTCCAAAACCGTATTCTTCCTTTCGGCTGGCTTCAAACAACTCAAAACCCGAACATAAAACAATTGCGTCATAAGAATTGGTTTCATTTTCCTGATCTGAAAGAAAAATCTTACCATCCTTTTTTTCAAAGGTTTTTATTGTGGTTGATGTTTTAACCTCAACCCTCGAATTTTTCAAATTTGAATGTAAGATTTCGAAAATTTCTGCCGCAGGCCTGCGATCGGGAAAAACCCTGTACCAGTTTTTTGCATGGCCACCGAGGGATTCTGATTTCTCGATCAAATCAACCGGGTAGCCAATCCTGTCGAGTTGGATGGCCGTCTCCATCCCGGCCACACCACCACCAATTACTGCGATTTTCTTATGGATCATAAATTATATTTCGAAAAAAATGTCAGCATTAATTTTAACAACACGAATGAACGCTGTTCCCGACTTTAAGCGATTCAGGAACTTGTGGCTTGCCAATGTCTTTGCCATCTTTGGTTTTGAATTTTTTTGAAGAATCATAAGCAATTCCCATTTTGTCGAGTAATGGTTCAACCTGCACCTGATGCATTTGTAAACCCAAATCCCATGGATTATAACCCATTACCAGGCCGGCAAATTCCTCGTAAGTCAGCACAGGAATTCCTGCGTCTTCTTTTCCATAAGTTGTCCCTTCCATTTCGGCGATGGTGTATTGCCATTTATCCATAAACATGGCGCAACCAGGGCAATTCGCAATAATTGCATCGGGCTGATAAGGATTCATCGAATCAAATTTCTTTTTCGAATTGGAAACCGAATAACCGCGGTTGGCCTGAATCAGGTATTGCCTGAATCCAAATCCGCAGCAATGGCGGCGTTCGGGGTAATCAATAACTTTTCCGCCCCAGGTCTTAATCATCCCAACCAAAACCTGCGGAAATTCGGCGCCACCAACGCCATATTCCGGAAACATTTTTGAATAATGGCAGCCAATATGTTCGACAATCTGCAACGGCGCACCGGTATTTTTGTTGATCAAGGTGAATTTCGCTTTTGCAGCGATTTCATTTCTGAATTTGTAAATTATATCCGAGGCATGGGCAATGTTTTCGGGTATTTCAAAGGTTCTGCCGGTAGCTTTTTTGAGGCTTTCGCGTATCCTTTTTTCGATTTCAGGAAAATGTTTCCAGGTTTCGAGGATTTCGGAATAAATCCCAAAAGAGGTTACACAGGATATGGCGATATTTTTATAACCGGCTTCTGTCATCAGCGCAAAATGGCGGGCAACAACAGTCATGATGGTGTCCTGGGGAACGATATCGCCATGAAACCCAATGCCGGTGCAGGTTGTATGGCGGGCATCCTCAAAAACATCTTTACCGAGTTCATCCCGCATTAATCTTAGGAAAAAACTTTCCGAGCCAGGGAAGAAGGTCTGTCTGATGCAGCTTCTTACATAAAAGAAATGGTCGTCGGCAATTTCTTTTTGATAGTCTCTCCAGATGAATTTTTTTGAATGGTTTTCCATAGAATTTATTCTTCGCGGGTATGTTCGCCGTTATTGGTAAAATAGGTGTGTATGAAATAATCGTTGTCGGTGCCGGGGCCAAAGGCAATGCCCATCTCGCGGGCTTTAATTTCAGAAAATTCTTCAATTTTCTGATAAAGTTCCTCACCGCCGGTAACTTTGAAGATTTCTTTAAGCTCATCAAGGGTTTCAGGGGAAATTTTACGAAATACACCAGGGCCTTCCTTTTTGTAATTTCCGTCCATCCGGTTGTAAACCTCGTCTAAGTTTTCGTGAATCCACGCCCAGACGGGTCCCTGCTCGGGGTGCATTTCAGGTAAAACGCTGTCGGGATAAACGCAGTAACCGTATTTTAAAATGTTGTCGCCAACCGTTCGTTTAACCGCAAATTGCTGCCGTCCTTTCTCCGATTCGACAAAATAGCCCAATTTTTGGGACAGATACCGCAAACCCATGATTACAAGTCCAGGTACGTTTCCGCGTGGGCAGCGGGTTTTGCACGACATGCACTGACCGCAATACCAGATTGTTTCGCTTTTCAGCAATTCCAAAAGTTGTTCCTCGTCCTTCGACTGGACAACGGTGACAAGCATCCGCGGGTCGTAATGGTAAAATTCGGCAGCAGGGCAAATGGCAGTGCACACACCGCAATTCATGCAGGATTTGAGGCCTTCCACGATGCGGACATCCTGCAAAAGTTGATCATAAAGTGACGGCATCTGATAAATTTTGATTTAAAAATATTCCAAAGTAACATAAAAAACCGCAATTAAAAGTACTATCAGGTAATTTATTGAGCAAGACCTTTAAAACCCTATTTTTTCGGGGTAAAAATATTTATTAAAACCGATGGCTTTTACGGATAATAAAACCAGTAAAAATGCAATCCAAATCTGATGAAAACCACCTTAAATCTATATTCCCGATTGATAGACCAACATTGAATGCTGATACCTGACCAAAAAAAATTACGCTTCAGGAATAGAGAACGCATTTTAAGTTTGCATCTTCATATTCACCCAAATTTGTACTTTAGCCAGCTCAATAAAATTATTATTCATCAAAAATAAATTTCTATGAAAAACCTATCCTGGCTAATGATTTCGATCGTTTTATTAAGCCTGAATTCGTGCAAACAAGCCGAAAAACCAGTGCAAACTGCCGAGGCTGTGATTGATAAACCAAACCTCGAACTAAAAAACGACCGGATGACTCCGGAGGCTTTATGGGCGTTTGGCCGTGTGAGCGACCCACAGGTTTCGCCCGATGGCAAAACCGTAGTTTATGGAGTTTCGTTTTACAGCATTGAGCAAAACAAGGGAAACCGTGATTTGTACGCTGTAAACCCCGATGGCAGCGACCTGCGGCGCATTACTCAAAGCCAAAAAAGTGAAAATAACGTCTTGTGGAGGCCTGATGGCAAAAAAATCGGATTTCTGACCAGCGAGAGCGGCTCCGTTCAACTTTGGGAAATGAACCCCGATGGCAGCGACAGGAAGCAGATTTCGAACATCGAAGGCGGAATTACCGGATTCAAATATTCACCCGATCAATCTAAAGTTGTTTACACCAAAGAAATTCCACTCACAAATAAATTTGATAAACTTTATGAAGGATTGCCAAAAGCTTCAGGCAAAATTATGGACGATTTGATGTACCGGCATTGGGATACTTGGATTGAATCGTTCAGCCATATTTTTGTTGCCGATTACGATGGCGTAAAAATAAGCAACGATAAAGATATTCTCGCTGGCGAAGAATGGGATGCCCCGCTAAAACCTTTTGGCGGAATGGAACAGGTAAACTGGAGCCCCGACAGCAAAACCATCGCCTACACCAGCAAAAAGCTCAAAGGCAAGGAATATTCACTTTCGACAAATTCCGACCTATATTTTTATTCGCTTGTTAGCGGAGAAACCAAAAATATGACTCAGGGCATGATGGGTTTCGATATTTCGCCAACCTTTTCGCCTGACGGGAAATATGTAGCCTGGGAAAGCATGGAACGCGACGGCTACGAAGCCGATAAAAACAGGATGTTTCTGATGGATATTGCAACCGGTGTTAAAACAGATGCTACAAAAGATTTCGATCAAAATGTTGGAAACCTCAGTTGGACTGCCGACAGCAAAAACGTTTATTTTACCAGCGACTGGCACGGCACTTTTCATATTTATAATTTTACGGTGGCCGATGGTTCGATAAAGAAAATTACCGATGGCCTTTGTGATTACGGCACTTTTGGCTTTGCCGGCGATAAACTTGTTGCAACCCGCGAATCAATGTCGTTGCCCACCGATCTTTACGCGGTAAACCCGGTTGATGGAAGCGCCACACAAATCACTTTTACAAATAAAGATTTACTCGAAAAATTGACCATGGGCAAGGTCGAAGAACGCTGGATGACCACCACCGATGGCAAGCAAATGCTTACCATCGTGATTTATCCACCTCATTTTGATGCAACAAAAAAATATCCGACATTGCTTTATTGCAAAGGTGGCCCGCAAGGTCCGTTGAGTCAGGATTTCCATTACCGCTGGAATTACCAGATTATGGCTGCCAACGATTATATTGTGGTTGCCCCAAACAGGAGGGGTGTTTCGGGTTTTGGACAAGCCTGGCAGGAGCAAATCAGCGGCGACTACCACGGACAAAATATGAAGGATTATCTTACTGCCATTGACGAAATGGCCAAGGAACCATTTGTAAATAAAGATAAATTAGGCGCCGTTGGCGCAAGTGCCGGTGGTTACGCCGTGTATTTCCTTGCCGGAAATCACAACAAGCGCTTCAAAGCTTTCATTGCTCATGACGGGATTTTTAACGAAGAAGCCCAATACCTCGAAACCGAAGAAATGTGGTTCGAGAATTGGGATATTGGTGGCCCTTTCTGGGATAAAAACAATAAAATTGCCCAGAAATCTTATGAGTATTCGCCACACAAATTTGTACAGCACTGGGATACACCAATACTTGTGGTTCACAGCGAATTGGATTACAGGGTTGTGTTTACCCAGGGTATGACGGCTTTTAACGCTGCCCGCCTGAGAGATTTACCCGCCGAGTTCCTTTATTTCCCTGACGAAAACCACTGGGTACTTCAACCACAGAATGGGATTTTGTGGCAGCGGACATTTTTTAACTGGCTCGACCGCTGGTTGAAATAAACTCATTTTACATTTCTTGAGAAATAAAAAATGCACCTCAATAATTTACGAGGTGCTTTTTTATTTATCTTAGCACGTTTTTATTTTAAAAAATTGAAGCATTTTTTTTGTACGAACAAAATGAGCAAAACATACATTTCATTTATTTTATTAAAAAACAGCACATTAACGCTTTCGCTGATGTGTTTGGTTTTGTTTTTCATGCTGCCTTCGTGCCGGTACAAACTTAGCGATGCTCCCGAAAAAACGCATGTTTCGAAAATTATTCCAACAATTAAAGCTGACCCCGATTTTGACTGGAAAATGTCGAGAGACGTTTTGTTTTATATCAAAAATTGCCAGAATGAGGTTATCAAAATTTCGTCAACAAATGGCGAAATCCTCTATCACAAAGGTTTTTCGATCAATAAAAATTACGATGTAACCATAAACTTACCTGTTGGAGTTTCGCAGGTTCTCATCAACCAGCAACTTGTCGAGATTACAGGCAAGGCAGTAATTTTTTCGTTACAAAAAGTTAAAAGTGAAGAGGCTACCGGTTTTGCCGTTTGTTTAAATGGAACCTCCGGCTATGGTGAAGTAACCAATTCCATCATTTCGAGCTATCCTTTTACAATGAGTGCCTGGTTTAAACCTGATGCTGTCATCAACCCAAATATTGACCAGGTAATTTTTAGTTTTGGTGCTTCAAATAACGACAACAAACAAATTGGTGTTTATCTTTCGTACAGCGAAACTGCCTCTGGAATTGCAGCCGGAACAATTGCAATGAGGATCAAAAGCAATACACCATTAAATTTATACAGCGATGTTGTGGCTGAACCTGGCGTTTGGTATCATGTTGCTGCTGTTTATTTTTCGAAAAATGTGAGGAAATTATACATTAATGGTATCTTAAAAGGCACCCATACTGCAAACCTGATTTTGCCTTCAAACCTAAGTAGGTTTGATGTTGGAAGATGGGCCGACAAAACCCCCGATTCATATTTTCATGGTAGTGTTGACGAAGTAAAATTATGGAACTACCAGCGGACAGCTGCCCAGGTTTTGTTAGACATGAATGATACTTTTACAGGAAATGAACCAGGTTTGATTGGGTTTTGGCCTTTTGAAGAAAATGCAGGAATTACTACTGCTGATTTAAGCACAAACCATCGCACGATGATGCTCAAAAACGATGTTCAATGGTGTTTTGGAAATAATATTGGCGACATTGACCTCGATGGCATTCCAGACGAACAGGATGATTACCCGGAAGACCCCTTGCGTGCTTTCGACAATTACTGGCCGCCAACGCAAGCAACCCTGGCCTTTGAAGACCTTTGGCCTTCGATTGCCGATTATGATTTTAACGACCTTGTAATTGGTTATTTGTTTAAGCCTGTAACAAATGCCAATAACGAAATTGTTGAAGTGTTTTTTAATTTTGAGGTTAAGGCAACAGGTGCCGGTATGCAAAATGGTTTTGGCTTTTCTTTACCAGATTGTGGTATTCCGCCCGACAGTTTTCTGATTACCGGTTTTCAGGCTTCAAACGGGATTACAATGTTTAACGCAAATGGAACCGAATCAGGCCAGACCTATTTAACAGTTATTCCATTCGACATTGTTCCAAAGGTTGGAAACACTCATTTTGGGCTTCCTTACGTTGCACCGGCCGAATTAAGTGTTAAAATGGAGATTACCGGCGGACGGTATTTTATTAATGATATTGGTTTTGAATCTTTTAACCCGTTTCTTATTGTGAATATGGTTCGTTCGCACGAGATTCATCTGCCCGATTATGCACCAACCGATTTGATGGATTTTAGCCTTTTCAAAACACGGGATGATGCGTCAAATCCACCGGCAACATGGTACAAATCGTTCGACAATCTCCCCTGGGGGCTTAACTTCCCAACTGATTTTGCCTACACCCGCGAAAAAGACACTTTATGGGAAGGCCATCTTAAATTTATTAATTGGGTAAATGCAAAAGGATCCGCCTATACTGATTGGTTTCTTAACGAACCGGATTACAGGAATCCTGATAAGATTTATTCTCATCCAAAATAGCTCATGCTTTCCCACTCAGGGCAGTTAATTCATTATGAATTTTTAAAATTTGAGGAATCATCAGTTCAGAATTTACATTATTGATTACAAAATCAGCCATTTTGCATTTTTGAGCCTCAGGCCATTGGTTTTTCATTCGGATTAAAGCCATTTCACGTGTGGTGTTGTCACGCGCCATTACTCTTTTGATGCGGGTTTCTTCAGCGGCAGTTATCATAATATTATAATCGAGATTTTGATAAAAGCCGGACTCGAAAATAATGGCTGCTTCATAGATCAGATAAGGCCTTTTGGGGATTTCTTCCAACCATTTTCCAAACCTGTTCCGTACGGCAGGATGGATTATTGCATTTAATTTGTTTAAGGATGCTTTTTCGTTAAAAACTATTTCGGCAAGCTTCTTTCGGTCAATTTCATTATTAATGAAAATGCCCGATCCAAAATCTTCCAGTAGCCTGGTTTTTATGTTTTCGGAATTTAACAGGATTTTAGCTTCAAGGTCGGCATCAAAAACAGGAATATCAAAAGTTTTAAAAACACCGGCTACCAAGGTTTTCCCGCTGCCAATATTTCCGGTAAGTCCAACTGTAAGCATTATTTTAGGATAAGATAATCAACTTCGGACGGTTGCAAGCGTATGATTTTTACGAATTTGGGGTAAATATCGGTAATTATCGGAATTTTCCTGTTCATGTTTTCATCAACTTTTGATAAATCAACGGTGCATTTAAACATATCAGGATTGATTTTTTTATAATCTTTAAGCGAAACCAGATATGTTATTTTGACTACTTCAGGAAAGAGTTTGAGCCTTAATTTGTTGGTATTATTTTTTTCGGTGATGGGAACAGTAATTTCTGACTCGGTAAATTTTTCGACATTAATAATAAGCTTAACCATTTCAGGATCAGTAGTTACATTTCCGGGGACATTTGGCTTTACCAATCTGACCATAACATTTACTGAATCGTCGAGATTTTTAAACTCAACATGCTCGGTTTCAATAAAACTAATCGTGTCAATTTCGTTGCTTAGCCCGTTAATCGAGATTTCTGAAGGCTCAGTCCGGATTGAATCATATAAAAAATACTGCTTTTTAAAATCAATAGAAACATTGGGTTTTACATGTACTTTGCCAGACGCCTCACCTTCAAACAGAAAATTTATAGTGTCGGGGTAAATATAAAAAATCTCACCTTCAAAACCATAATTATTGGCCAGGCTTTGCACCCAGGTTATGGTGTTAATCCGCGATTCGTATTGCCGCCCTTTGCGATGCAGCCTAAGTTTCGACATATCAACTTCGAAAGGTGTGGACCGGCGCAGGTATTTGAGCGCAGCAATGGTGTAGCCTTTATCCTGAATATTTAAGGTAATAAGGCTATCAACCTCATTAACAAGTATTTTGCCTGGTGGGGGATTAATAAACTTAATCGGAAAACTGATTTCGGTACTGTAAACGTCGGATAGTTTTATCAAGAACCAGATTAAGGTAGAAATGGCTACACAAATTACAAAAACAGTCATTTTATAATTTAGCCTGATGCCTTGCAGATTTTTCAGTCCTGAAAAAAAATTCATTTTAACTACCTCAAATTTAGCCAGATCACTCTTTGCAAAAAAATAAAAAAGGCATCAGTTTGAATAATTTGATGCCTTTTTAAAACCTGAAATATTATTTGGTTTGTTCTGCCATTTGTGAAGATGAATCCATGGCAGCGGCACTTTTTTCGATTTTCAGTCTGCCAAGTCCCTCGGTTTCAATAATCAGCGTTGTTTCAGAAACTTCAAGGATCTTACCGTGTATTCCACCGATGGTAATAATCTTATCACCTTTTTTTAATCCTTCTTTAAATTTCTTTTGTTCCTTCGATTTTTTCATCTGAGGTCTGATCATAAAAAAGTAAAATACCACGATCATGAGCAAAATCATTACAAAAAATTGTATTGAGCCGCCTTGAGCACCTTCCTGGGGTGCCATTAAAAAAATAAAATTCAACATGTTGTTCATTTTTAGTTAAGATAATAATTTGAAATTGTAATATTAATATTTTTCCGGAACCACTACCATTGCCTTGATTTGCAATACATTTGTGTTAGGTTGTGTGTTTGTAACTACGGTTACGGTTTTGTTTTGAAACCCCTTTCGGTTGCTGCTGTCGAAAGTAACTTTGATAATACCTGTTCCTCCTGGTTTTACAGGTTCGGAGGTAAAGCCGGGCGTGGTGCAACCACAACTTGTGCTTACATCCGAAACTATCAGGTCAGCTTTACCGCTGTTCTCAAATTTGAAGGCATAAGTAACTTTTTCGCCCTGGATTACTTTGCCGAAATCGTGTTCACCGGCAGCAAAAGTAATTGCTGCAATATCCATTGATGATGCGTCGCCTGAGGCTGTGCTTGGATTATTTACAATTCCTGAAGGCAATAATCCATCATTGCTGCTGCGCGAGTTGCATGAAAATAAAAAAGCTGTAAAAATGAATGTTACAACTGTAATTGTTTTTATGTCTTTTTTCATAATTTGACTGCAAAATTAGAAAAATTAACCGATTTGGGTATATTTTTGCCAACAACGAAATTACTGACAATGAGAATTTTTCTGGTAGGATACATGGGATGTGGCAAATCCACGGTCGGGCGACAGCTTGCTAAAGCGCTAAATTACACTCACCTTGATCTGGATGTGCTTTTTGAGGCAGAATATAAAATTACAATCGCAGATTTTTTTAATAAATACGACGAAAGCGCATTTCGGAAAATCGAGCATCAACTTTTATTATCAACTTTTAACCTGGAAAACCATGTAGTTTCGACTGGTGGAGGCACGCCCTGCTTTTTTAACAACATGGATTTGATTAACCAGAATGGAATCTCGGTTTATATTAAAATGCACCCTAAATCACTTTTTTTCAGGCTATTAAATTCAAAACGCACCCGGCCTTTGGCTTCGGGCCTTGACAGTGTTTCATTGCAAAAATCTATTGATGAAAAACTTTCTGAACGAGAAGAATTCTACGCACACGCCAAAGTCATTGTTAAAGGCGAAAATATTGATGTAGAGTCACTATCGGAGCGAATTAAATCGTTTTTTCCGGTTTCCTGACCAGCAAACAAACATTTTCGACATGGTGGGTTTGCGGGAACATGTCAACTGGTTGCGATTTAACCAGTGCATAGTTTTCCTGCAACATGGCAATGTCGCGTGCCTGTGTGGCAGGGTTGCAACTTACATAAACAATTTTTTCTGGTCGGGCGTTTAAAATCTCCTCAATAACTTTGGGGTGCATTCCCGATCGTGGAGGGTCGGTGATAATGATGTCAGGTTTCCCATGCAGGTTAAAAAACGCTTCATTCAAAGTCTTTGCAATGTCGCCTGTAATAAAAAAAGTGTTTGTAATTTCGTTTATTGCCGAATTGTTGATGGCATCATCAATTGCTGAGGGCACATATTCGATTCCGATGGCTTTTTTTACCGATTTTGCAATAAAATTGGTTATTGTACCGGTACCGCAGTAAAGATCATAAACCGTTTCGGTGCCTGTGAAACCTGCAAATTCGCGGGCCACTTCGTAAAGTTTTTTGGCCTGTTGCGAGTTTGTTTGATAAAATGAAATCGGGCCAATTTTAAATCGAAGGCCTTCCATTTCTTCGAAAATATAAGGAGTGCCCTGGTAAAGCAATATTTCCTGGTCGTTGATAGTGTCATTTTTTTTAGTGTTTACAACGTACATCAGCGAGGTTATCTGTGGGAAACTGCCTGCAACATACTCAAGTGTTTTGGTAATATTAACTTCTTCATTTTCAGCAAAAATTACAATTACCATTAACTCGCCGGTCGAAGCAGTCCTTACAATCAGGTTGCGCAAAAAACCACAATGGGCTTTGGTATCATAAAAAGTAAAATTATTTTTGATAGCAAAATCCCGTATCGTCAGCCTTATCTGGTTTGAAGGCTCCGGCTGGAGGTAGCAGTTTTTGAGGTCAATTATTCTGTCGAACATTCCCACGAGATGAAATCCGATTCCATTTAGGTTTTCATGATTACTCTCCTCTTTATCCTTATCTATCAACCATTTACGATTGGAACAGGTGAATTCGAGTTTATTACGATAAAAATATTCATGCGGGGCAGGAATGATTGGCAATAATTCGGGAAATTCAAATTTCCCGATACGGGTAAAATTGTCATAAACTTGTTTTTGTTTATAAAAAAGCTGGTCTTCATAACTCATATTCTGCCACTTACAACCACCACAAACTCCAAAATGCTCGCACCGTGGCTCTACCCGCCGCTCCGAAAAATGATGGAACTTTATAGCTTTACCTTCGTAAAACGACTTCTTCCTTTTCAAAACTTTGATGTCAACAACGTCGCCCGGAACTACAAACGGTACAAAAACAACCATTTTTTCGACCCGTGCAACTGCTTTACCTTCGGAGCCAGCATCTAAAATTTCAATTTTTTCTAAAACCGGATAATCCCGTCTGTTACTTCTCATCCATAATTATTTTAAAATCACGGCAAATTTAGGATAATTTTAGCTGGTACAGTCCAATGTACAGATGCACTTTCATCCGTATGAGTTCGTAAATAAAAAAAAATGAGTTTCATAAATTTTAATTTTCATCATATTTATTTTTTTCTAAATTTGTGCAAAATTGAAATTGATTAACCTTTTTACGCAAACCAAGCAAAATGGAAGAAACCATCAGGACTATATTAATAGACGATGAGCGATTAAATATCCTTACTTTGAGGAGTTTGTTGGCGAAACATTTTCCAAATGTCGAAATAATTGGAACCGGCAGCAATGTTGCCGAAGGTGTTAAAATTATTAATGAGACTGAGCCGGATTTGGTTTTTTTGGATATTTCGATGCCTGATGGCGATGGTTTTGATGTTTTAACGCTGGCTGAGCACCGCACTTTTGAAGTTATTTTTACTACCGCTCACGACCAATATGCTGTAAAAGCCTTTGATTATTCGGCCATCCATTACCTATTGAAACCCATCGAGTTTGCTGAGTTGAATAAAGCAATGGAACGCTACAAATCGGTGCGAAAACAGGGTACTTTAAGTGCCAGATTGAGTGTTTTAAAAGATAATCTTCAAAATAAATTTCACAAAATAATTGTTCCATCCACCGAGGGGCTTAATATCATCCTGCTCGATGATATTATCCGACTCGAAGCCAGTGATGTTTATACCATTTTTTATTTGACCAATAAAAGGAAGTTACTCGCTTCAAAGCCCTTAAATAATTTTGAAAAAATGCTGGTTGACCAGCCTTTTTCGAGGATACATTCAAAACACCTTGTTAATTTGCGTTTTGTGCAAAGGTATGTTAAAGGCAAAGGTGGCTCGGTGGTTTTGGAAGATGGTGAGGAACTTGATGTCTCGGTAAGGAAAAGAAACGATTTTTTGCTCGCTCTTAAAAATTACGCCCGTGCGATGTAATCTAAAACCTATTCAATAAGCCCACGGCCAGTTTTAAAGATTTTATTGTCTTTTTTCAAATCAGCAATCATATTATCTAAAATTCCATTGATAAATACCCGGCTTTTGGGCGTGCTGTAATATTTCGACAATTCGATATATTCGTTCATGGTTACCTTAACAGGAATTGACGGAAATTCGATAAACTCTGCCATGGCCATTTTTATCAGAATAATATCCATAATTGCGATGCGGTCGAGATCCCAGTTACTGGCTTTTTCTTCGATAATTTTATCAAATTCTTTACTTTTAACGATGGTTTTCCGGTACAACTGGATCAGGAATTTTTTGTCCTCCTCCGGATCATCTTTACCTTCAACACTATAAAGTTCAGGAAGTGGCTCCAGTTCGTGATGGGTTTCTTTAAAACCATTGATAATTTTCAAAACCAGCGAATTTGCAACGTCCAGATCATCGGCCCAGTAAATATCCATTTCTTCGTAAAACGATCCGAGCGATTCTGAATCGGCAACAAAAGCTTTGAATATCCTGGCAATGAACTTTTTATCTTCCAGATAGGAACTTTTGCCGGAATTCATGTAGGTTTTATAATCTTCCGAATCTTTGATTTCGAGGAATATCTTTCGAACCATTTCCTGTTCATCAATCCAGTTTATTTTATAGGCATTGGCTTTACGCAGGAAATCCTTGTTTTCAGATAATTGCCGGATGAAAAGATTTTGTAGAAATTTTTCGTTTGGATTTAGTTCATCTTCAGTGGGATAGTATTTCTTTTTTGCTTCTTCGCTTCGCACCGAGGCGAATTTAACGATTTCGATAAGGAAAGATAGCTGGTAAGCAATTAGCCCATAGATTTTTTCAGTACTTCTCAGCATATTTTTCTCCCCAATGATAAGTTCGAGATTTTGGGTAATAAAATAGGCATAAAGAGCCTGTAGAGCTTTAATTCGTAAGTGCCTTCTACTTAGCATAATGTGTATGAACAGGTAAATAATTCAAAGAAACATAATTAGTCGGCAAAAGTAGAATTTTTTATGGACTGGCTTGTTTTCGTCAAAACATTTTAATTTTACCACGGGTTTAAATTTTTGAAGGCTTTTTAGCGATTAAGTAAGAATTGTATATTTTTGCCTTTGAAATTCAAATAATTTAGGAAACATGGAAGATTCAGCAATTAATAATCAACGTGAAGAGTTTTTCTCGAGGGTGGTGAGAGCAGGAAAAAGAACCTATTTTTTTGATGTCAAGCAAACCAGGGGCAAAGAAATGTACCTCACTGTTACCGAAAGCAAACGTCTGTTCGACAATGCAACTGGTAAGTTTTACTATGAAAAACATAAGATTTTTCTTTATAAGGAAGATTTTGAAAAATTTGCTAACGGGTTAAACGCGGTTATCGAATTTATCGAGACAGGTAAAGCCCCTGACCCTGATCCTTCCGAAGATATTGATGATTCTGTAAGAGAGAAAAATCTTCATGATTTAACTATTGACGATCTTGATGAAGATGAGCGTTTAAAATAATTGGAAATTCAGGAAAGATACAAAAGCTGGCTGATTGTCAGCTTTTTTTATCACCTGGCCGTAAGGGTTTTGATGATTTAATAAAATATTTCTCACCCTGAACCATCATAAATAGTAATTTTGCCGCTCTTGGAAAAACAAATAAATGGGTAAAGTAATTGCAATTTCGAATCAGAAGGGCGGTGTTGGAAAAACAACTACCGCAATTAATCTGGCAGCTTGTTTTGCTGTTTTAGAATATAAAACACTTATTATTGATGCCGATCCACAGGCAAATGCAACCTCCGGACTTGGGCACGATCCACGTGCCGTGCAAAGCAGCATTTATGAGTGTATTATTGACGATGAAGATCCAAAAGGGATCGTTTTAACCACCACAACACCAAATCTTTTTCTTCTGCCCGCACACATTGATCTCGTTGGCGCCGAAATCGAGATGATTAATCTGCCAAATCGTGAGCGGATGATGAAAAAGGCAATTGATAAAATTAAAGACGATTACGATTTTGTAATCATTGATTGCTCACCTTCCCTGGGATTAATTACTGTAAATGCCCTCACCGCAGCCGATTCGGTCATTGTTCCTGTTCAATGCGAATATTTTGCACTCGAAGGGCTTGGTAAACTGCTTAATACCATCAAAATTGTTCAGTCGCGCCTCAATCCTGACCTGGATATCGAGGGCATTTTACTTACCATGTACGACATTCGGCTCCGGTTATCAAAACAAGTGGTCGAAGAAGTCAGGATGCACTTTCAACAAATGGTTTTTGATACCATCATTAACCGAAACACAAAACTTGGCGAAGCACCCAGCTTTGGCGAAACCATCATCATTCATGATGCCGATTCAACCGGCGCAATCAATTATCTGAACCTTGCCCGGGAAATCCTACAAAAAAATAACATGACCAAAATTGATCAAAACGATTCAGAAATTGGCTTAATACATGGAAACTAAAAAAAAACGTTCCGCTTTAGGCAGGGGTCTCGAAGCCATTCTGCAAAGTCCTGATACTGATATTACCTCAAAGGATATTTCCGGAAATTATGTGGTTGGAGCCATCGCAAATTTGGAGTTGGATAAAATTGAAGTCAATCCTTTTCAGCCACGGAATAATTTTGAAGTTGAAGCATTGCAGGAACTGGCCGATTCGATTCGCGAACAAGGAGTTATCCAGCCAATTACTGTGCGCAAACTTGGGTATGAAAAATACCAGATCATTTCGGGCGAAAGGCGGTTTAAAGCTGCAAAGATGGTTGGGCTGGACGATATTCCATGCTACATCAGGGTGGCCAACGACGAGCAGATGCTCGAACTTGCACTAATCGAAAACACACATCGCCAGGACTTAAATGCCATCGAAATCGGCATTAGTTACCAGCGTCTGATGGAGGAATGTAAATTAACCCAGGAAGAATTAAGCAAAAGAGTAAGCAAGCAACGCTCAACTATCGCAAACTATATCAGGATGTTAAAACTTCCCGCCGAAGTACAGATTGCACTTCGCGATGGCCTGATAACTATGAGCCATGCCCGTTCATTTATCAGCATCGAAAGCAGGGAGGAACAGTTGAATTTGCTTGCTCAGATTCTTGATGAAAACTTGTCGGTAAGAGAAATCGAAAAGAAAGTCCAAAAAATAAATAAGCCCGATGCTTATAAAAAGAAAAACAAAACCCCGCAACTTCCTGTAAAATATCGTGATATTCAACAAGTTCTTGCAAATGATTTTAATACTCAGGTCGAGATGAAGCGTAATAATAAAGGCCGCGGAGCCATCGTTATCAACTTCAAAAATGACGAAGAAATGGAACGGATCGTTTCGCTGCTCAAAAAGTAGGAACGATTTTTTATTTTACAGCAATTTTAATGCGATTAACTTTTGGATTTACGCATCTTAGCCATCAAATAATTAACACAGTAAGTGGTTACTTATCAGTTTTTTATGTGCGAAAATCAGTCGTCATAATTTTCCTTGCAATAGTTTTGTTTTATTCAAAAACATTCAGCCAGCCCACCGCCGATACAATTAAATATCACTCTGCAAAAAAGGCTACAATTATGTCGGCTTGTTTGCCGGGATTAGGACAAGCCTACAATAAAAAATACTGGAAAATTCCAGTAATTTATGCCGGTTTTAGTGTTTTGACTTATTTTATCATCCAAAACGGAACCGAGTACCGAAACTTCCGCAACGCTTACAACATTGTTGCCACTGGCGATACAGCGAATTTCAACAACTCATACGTAGTAAGATACCGTGGCGACATGACATTATTACAGGAAGGCCGCAACTTTTACCGCCGAAATCTCGAATTTACCTATATTTTATCAGGGATTCTATACATTTTGAATATTGTTGATGCCAGTGTTGACGGCAATTTGTACAACTTTGAAGTAAGCGACGATTTGAGCCTGCATTTCGAAGCTGTTCAAAACCAATCAATGTGGGCACGCGGACCAACACCGGCAGTTACATTGCGTTTTAAGTTTTAATTTTTATAGATTTTGAAGATAGCAATACTAGGATTTGGAAAAATGGGCAAAGCCATCGAGCAGGTGGCACTTGACTCTGGACATGAAGTTGTAGTTAGGTTTAACTCGCCGGATGATTGGGGAAATTTTGGATCACTTTTGAGCAGCGCTGATGTTGCCATCGAATTTAGCTCGCCTGATGTTGTGGTTTCCAATATTTTACGGTGTTTTGATGCAAATGTTCCAGTAGTTGTTGGAACCACTGCCTGGGAGGATAAATTAGAGAGAATCAGGGAAGCCTGTTTACGTGGGAATCATTCGATACTTGTCGCATCTAATTTTAGCATTGGCGTAAATATCTTCAATAAAATAAACCGAAATTTAGCTGCCTTGATGAACAATCAGCTTCAGTACGATGCGAAAATTGCTGAAACACACCATGTTCATAAACTTGACAGTCCAAGCGGCACGGCCAGGCTTTTAGCCAACGACATTATTAAGTACGTTGACCGCAAACACCATTGGATTAATCAGGAATCAACAAACACCGAAGAATTAGGAATTATTTCTCATCGGATTGATGAAATTCCTGGAACCCACATTGTAAGCTGGTTTTCGGATGAAGACGAAATAGAGATCAAACACAGCGCGAAAAATCGTTTTGGCTTTGCAAAAGGTGCTTTGATGGCCGCCTGTTGGCTCCCCGGAAAACAAGGTTTTTTTGGTATGGATGATATGCTGATTGGCTGATTTCATGCGGGTTTTGGAGGATTTATCATTTAACAATAATTAACAGCCCTTTAATAAGGGTTTCTTCATTTTGACGTTTTAACCGTTTATCTAAAACAAAATGTAATGGGCGTATTATCAACAATTATTCTGGTTTTCTCATTTTTTCCGGCGTTTGCTTTTAAAATCTTCGAAAAGGCTGGTACTCCTGCCTGGAAAGCATTTATCCCAGTCCTGAATTATTGGGAATGGAACAAAATTAATAGCAAACCGGTTTGGTGGTTTTTAATTTTGTTTATCCCGTTCATCAACATTTTCATGGTTTTTTTGATGATTGTCGAAACAGCCAAAGCCTTTGGGAAATTCGACCTTTTATCTCAGGCCGCATCAGTAATTTTTCCTTTCATTTACCTGCCTTATTTAGGTTATAGTCCAAACGAAAAGTATATTCCTGAAAACAAAAGAGTTACAATAAAAAAAACACCAACCCGCGAATGGGTTGATGCCATCATTTTTGCTGTTATTGCCGCCACTTTTATCCGGTTGTTTTTTATTGAAGCCTATACCATCCCCACCTCGTCCATGGAAAAATCGATGATGGTTGGTGATTACCTCTTTGTAAGTAAAACGGCTTACGGGCCAAAGATTCCCAACACCCCCATCTCGTTTCCATTCGTGCATCACACGATGCCACTATCAAGTACGATGCCCTCTTTCTCAACCCTCATTCATTATCCCTACCGGAGGATAGCAGGAACCGGAAAGGTGAAAAATGATGATGTGGTTGTTT
>CAIYZW010000427.1 GCA_903930725.1 uncultured Bacteroidota bacterium | reverse complement strand
TTGGTTAACCTTGGGAGTCATACTTAGATTATTGGTGAAAATAATCGTCTAAGATACTGATTCCCAATGGTTTAACCTAATTTATTTTCATTTATTTTACTGATAATCAACTATTTATATCTTTTCTTAACAGAGTATTGAAATAAAAAAAGCCGGAAAATCCAGCCAACTTATTTTGAAGGTTCCTCTGTTCGGTTTCCTTCGCCGCGATGATGTACTCTTTGCTTGGTCGCCACCGCTCTATTTGCGCAACGGCTTTTATTGTCGTTGTTTTCTGGCGCAAAGAAATATCTTTTCGGCGAACCGAATATTAAATTCATGTTAAGAATTGGTTATCGTTTGTTAAATTCCGGCTTTGGATAAGTTAAAAGAAAGGGCCTCCAAAGAACTACTTCCTTTGAAAGCCCTTCAATCGAAATGGTGATTTTCGCAGACCGGGTTTTATCGGTTTTTGATGACAACTTTGCTGTCGTACCCCTTCAATTCAATTTTATTTGTCGTGTTTTCACTGCTGTTCTTAGTTAAAGCCTCAATTTTGAACAGCTCATTTTCTTTGATGAATGTTTTATTAACAAACTGTGTTTCGGGATAGTCCACCTTTCCATACTTCATTTCAACCACCAAACGGCAGGCAATGTTATCAGGAATACTAAAAATGAAATCTGAATATTTGGCCTCAAATTTTATCCCTGTAAAGGTATCCGAAAAATTGTCAACCATTATGATGTCGTCATACGAAATTATACTCAGTCCCTGATTGATCAATCCTACATTAAAGTTTGAATATTTGCTGTCGAGACAATCAAATGAATCGAGTTCGTCGAAGGTATAACTATCGTCGAACGAATTGTTTAGGGTTAGCCTGAGTGCTTTTTTTCCAACTATCTCCGAGTATTTCCCCTGACCTTTCACATTGCCGGTTTCACCCATTTTTAGGTTGCAATCGTAAAAGTCGAAGGTAAGATTGGCAGAAGGTCCAAAATCAAAGTCGCTGTATTTGGCCTTGCCATTAATCTTTCCAAGTTTTCCAACTTTCAAATCGTCGTCATAGGAATCAAACGTAACATCTCCGGCAATTTCGATTTGCAATTTCGAATATTTGGCCCTCAGATCAAGGTTTCCGCAACTTTGCATTTCCACATCAGAATCATACAATTTCATAACCGTTTCTGATATTTTTTTCAGAAATGCTTTTGAATACTTCAAATCAAAATTGGTAAAACCGCCAATTGAGCCGCAATAAAGTTTACTGCTGTAGATAATCAAATCCGCTTTTCCGGCAATGTCGTCCATCACGATGTCCGAATATTTATTGTCGATTTTAATGGAGATGGTGGCCGGGATAAATAAAACATTTTCTACTGAATAGCTTTTCAGCGTGACTTTTTCACCGTTGGAGAGTTTTAGTCGGTGTTTAGTATCACCACAGTCGCACGATTCCAGGAAGTTTGTGTTAATTGTAACAACCTGAGGGCTTCCCGTACACTTAATCGATTTTATAACTTGAAGGGTTTTGTTGATGTCTTCCTGTTTTCCTTCGAGTTTTACGTTCATTTGAAGTTCAACATAATCATTTTTCCAGGTTTTAATCTGGGTGTTGAATGATCTGTTGTTAAAAATCAGTGTTCCGTCGGAACTGATTTTAGCCTCTGATTTTACAGTTTCGGTAATGGTTGCCTGCGTAAAGCTCTGCAAAGAAAGCAGGAAACCGAAAATGGCAGTAGCCAGAAAAATCTTACAATTCGATCTGTTTTTGTCGCTCTTCATAATCTTTTTGTTTTTGAATTTCCATTAACATGCGATCGAGGATGCGCACGCGTTTTTCATAATTGTCAAGCATCGCTTTAATCAGGCGTTCGTTACTTCCGATTTGGTAAAAATCTTCCTGGCACTGGCGGAACATCTGGTCGAGCTGATCCATTTCTTTAAAGTAAAATGTCAGATCTACAGATTTTTCAGACTTAACCCTGGAAAATTCACCCCATTTCTCGTCAATTTCGGTTTGATAATTTAAAACCTGCTTTGCATATTCCGGGGCAATTTCGCCAAGGGTAATGTTGTAAATGTTCTGTTTTGGTGCCACAAACTCGTGGTAAAAAACATAGCCTGATGCGGCCAGAAAAACCAGGATGGCAGCGGCTTTCCAGAAATAATTATTCCGGATTGTTCTTTTCCTACCAATTTCCTGATGGATTCCTTCCCAGATGAGCGCGTCATCAGGATTTTCTACATCAAGTTGGTGGCGCTGTGAACGGATGATGTCTTCAAATTTGCTTTTCATACACCACAAGTTTTTCTTTTAACAACATTAAAGCCCTTTGGTACTGCGATTTTGAGGTCGATTCGGAAATGCCGAGCATTTGAGCAATTTCGCGATGCTTGTAATCCTCGAGAAGAAAAAGATTAAACACGATTCTTGATCCGTCAGGCAGCGATTTTATCGTTTCGTGCAGGAATTCCGGTTCAAAACGGCAATTGTTGTCTTCCTCATTTTCGTCAGTAATATTTTCAAACTGTTCGCTGAGATCTTCAAACACTTGTTTTTTCGATTTCAAAAAACTGATGCAATGATTGATAACAATTCGTTTGAGCCAGGCGCCAAAAGCTGAATCTCCTCTAAAATCACCTATCTTTCTGAAAGCCGACACAAAAGCCTCCTGCAGGACATCTTCAGCATCCATCCTGTTGGCCAGCAGGCGGATGGCGATGTTGAACATAGCCTTTGAGTACAACTTATACAGCCTGTACTGCGATCTGGAATCACCTTCACGGCATTTTTCGATTATTCGCTGATGAATGTCAGGATCGTGGTTCGCCAATTTTCTTCTTTTGTTTTAAAGACAGGAAAAGGATAAAAAAAGTTGGAACTGAATGAAAATTAATTTTAGAAAAACGAAAGGCAAAACGGGAATTCCTGAAAAGCATAAAATCCAATCAGAGCCAGCCTTCCCAGCAAATGTGGTTGCCGAAGTATTTTTTCAGATCAACTTTTTTTCCAAAAATCCCGTAAACCGCCGAGCCGCTGCCACTCATGGAAGCATACAAAGCTCCATTTTTATATAAGAGGTCTTTAATAATACCGATTTCAGGATGCTTTTTAAACACACTTTCTTCAAAATCGTTTTTAAGAATTTCTTTCCATTTTTCGATGGGCAGGTTAATTACTTCTTTCACGCTAACGGCAGGTTTTTGAGGTATGATGCCCGCGTAAGCTGAAGCAGTGCTCACATTTACATCCGGTTTTATTATCACAGCAAAAGAGCCTGAAAGACTCATTTCGACAGGTGAAAAATTGTCTCCTTTCCCGAATGCAAAAGTTGGTTTGTTTTCGATGAAAAATGGGCAATCGGCACCAATTTTTCCTGCCAATTCCTGCATCCCGGCAATTGACAGGTTTAGTTCAAACTCCTGATTTACCAATTTAATCATGAACGCGGCATCGGCGGAACCACCACCAAGACCGGCGCCCAGCGGAATTGCCTTGTGCAGATGAATTTGGACAGGAGGAAGTTTAAAATCCTGCTGCAACAAATTCCATGCTTTCAAACAGAGGTTTTGATCCGGGTTTCCGGGGATTTCGATTCCGGAAGCTGTAAATTTCTGCCGACCATCCGGTGCTATAATTACTTCAAGCGCATCCCGCAATGGCAAAGGGTAAAACACGGTTTCGATGTTGTGGTAACCATCATCCCTTTTTTCGGTCACCGATAGCCCCAGGTTTATTTTAGCATTTGGAAATACAATCATTTTATGATAATTAACGTAGGCAAATTTACACAGGAATCTTTATTAAGATGGATTAAGGTTTAAGAAAGTCAGAAGTAGGTAGCCAGCAGTCAAACTGCCTTCTGGCGACTGCCGGCTGCCGGCCGGCCACTGCCAACTTTTTTTCCTCCCGTTTTTGTGTATTTTTGTAAATTGTATTTTGAATTTATTTTGAATTTAAAACTCAACCAATGCCCATATTCAATTCATTTTTATCCTGGATGATGAAGAAACGAATTCATCAGATTGAGTTATTTATCAAATATCCTCACGATGTTCAGCTAGAGTGGTTTAAAAAACTTACCTCGGCCGCTAAAAACACCGAGTGGGGCCGTAAATACGATTATGCAGGTATTTCGAAGATTGAACAGTTCCGCGAAAGAGTGCCAATCAGCGACTACAACGGACTAAAACCATACATTGACCGCCTTAGAAACGGGGAGCAAAACCTGCTTTGGAATAGTGAGGTAAAATGGTTTGCAAAATCTTCGGGAACCACCGGTGATAAAAGTAAATTTATTCCGGTAAGTCCGGAAGCATTGGAGGAATGTCATTTTAAAGGTGGCCGCGACCTGCTTTCGATTTTTTTTCACAATCATCCCGAAAGCACCATTTTCGACGGCAAAGGCCTGATGATGGGCGGCAGCAGCAGCATCAGCGAAATTAACAACGAATCGTACTACACCGGCGATTTATCGGCTATTCTCATCCAAAATATGCCTTTTTGGGTGCAGTTTAAAAGCACGCCAGGTTCTTCGATTGCCCTGATGGATGAATGGGAAAGCAAGATCGAAAAAATGGCAACAATTACACTTGAACATGATGTTACCAGCATTTCGGGAGTTCCTTCATGGACGCTGGTATTGATAAAACGTATTCTGGAAATTTCCGGAAAACGAAACCTTAGCGAAGTTTGGCCAAACCTCGAAGTTTTTTTTCATGGTGGTGTAAATTTCAACCCTTACCGTGAGCAATTTAAACGGATGATTCCTTCTACGGCCATGAATTACATGGAAACCTACAATGCTTCCGAAGGATTTTTTGGAATCCAGGATCGCACCGACCATAACGATATGTTGCTGATGCTTGATTACGGTATTTTTTATGAATTTATTCCGCTCGAAAACCTTCACCAGGAAAACCCAGAAACCGTTGGGCTGGAAGAAGTTGAACTTGAGAAAAATTATGCCGTTGTCATTTCGACTAATGCTGGCTTATGGCGCTATTTAATTGGCGATACGGTTAAATTTACCACGCTCGACCCATTCCGTATCCAGATTACAGGACGGACAAAGAATTTTATAAATGCTTTTGGCGAAGAACTCATCATCGAAAATGCCGAAAAAGCTTTGACCATTGCCTGCGCCAAATGCAACTCAGCCATCACCGAATACACAGCAGCCCCGGTTTATTTCGATAATAACCAAAAGGCAGCCCACGAATGGTTAATCGAGTTTGAAACGCCACCTGACAGCATCGAAAAATTTACTGATAGTTTTGATAATGCGCTCAAATCGCTCAACTCGGATTATGAAGCAAAACGATACAAAAACATGATTCTGCGCGAACCTATCATAAAGGTGGTTCCACCACAAACATTTTACAACTGGCTTAAAAAGCGCGACAAATTAGGTGGACAGAATAAAGTCCCACGACTCTCGAACGACCGCCAGTATATTGATGAAATCCTTTTGTTGATGGATTCTGTAAATCTTAAATAATACAAACTGCCTGATGCCACGGTTTTTAATAATTTTTGTTTTTGCTCTTTTCTTTCCTCAAAATGAGGGCTGTTTTCAAATACTCAATATTGCCGAAAAGGCTGCTATTATTGATGTTGATGACCTTGGAAATATTTACACCACCTTCGACGGACAACTTAAAATGTTCAATCCCGGAGGTAAACAAATGTTGATTTTTGACGACAGGAAAACCGGAAAAATTTCGGCTATTGACATCAAAAACCCTGACCGGGTTTTGGTTTTTTATAAAGAAAGATACAAAATTCGTATTCTGGATGGGTTGTTTAAGCAGTGGGCTGAAGTAAACCTTACCGCCGAAGCCGGCTTGTTTGATGTTACCCTTGCCTGCCTTAGTGCCGATGAAAACATCTGGGTTTACAGCAACAATGAAAAGAAGTTGATGAAAATTTCCGACAAGGGCGATTTCATTACCAAAAGCGCCATTGTTGATGATATTACAGGCACCAAAACACAACCCGTTTTTTTGCGTGAATACAATCAGAAAATCTACCTCAACATTCCTCGCACCGGTATTCTGGAATTCGACAACCAGGCTAATTTTATCAGAATAATTCCACTTAAAGGCCTGGTGAATTTTTGCGTGGCCGATGGCAAAATCTGCTATGTTTCGGGCAGGAATTTAAAGGTTTACGACATCGGGAGCGGCATGGAGCAAATCACGCGATTGCCTGACCTCACTTACATCTCAACTATGCCCGACTTACATGGAAACGAGCTTTTGCTTTATTATGCTGACCTTAATAATGTTGGCGTATTATCCATACCAGCGAATCAGAAATAAGTGGTTTCAATTTTTGATTTGCTGTTTTGATTCTTGATTTCTTTTGTACTTTAGCCGACAGGTTGAATAAAATATTTCGAATAAAAAACACACTAAAATGCACATTGCAGTTGCCGGAAACATTGGATCAGGGAAAACAACGCTCACAGCGTTATTGTCGAAACATTTCGATTGGGAGCCTCATTTTGAATCGGTTGAGGACAATCCTTACCTTCACAGTTTTTATGAAGACATGCAGCGATGGTCGTTCAACCTGCAGATTTATTTCCTCAATAACCGGTTCAGGCAGATTGTGAAAATCAGGGAAAGTGGCAGGAAAGTTATCCAGGATCGGACAATTTATGAAGATGCCCACATCTTTGCGCCCAACTTGCACGAAATGAACCTGATGGCCACACGGGATTTCGACAACTACCGCTCATTGTTCGATTTGATGAGCACTTTTATAAAACCACCTGATTTGCTGATTTATCTCCGCGCAAGCGTTCCTACCTTAGTTCGCCAGATTCAGAAACGTGGCCGCGATTATGAGGAATCAATCCGGCTCGATTATTTAAAACAACTCAACCAACGTTACGAAGAATGGATTGAACATTACGATCAGGGGAAAAAACTCATCGTTAATGTTGACAGCATGGATTTTACAACCAATCCCGACGATCTGGGTTTTGTGATAGAGCGCATCAATGCTGAACTGCACGGTTTGTTTTAGACCGTATGTTTTTGCACAACAATTTCATCAACAGTTACTCCAAGCAGCCTGTTAACAATTCCAGATTTTTGGGCATTTCGAAATATGCTTTCGTGTTTTCTAACCTCCGGCAAAGTCTTGCCTTTTTTATAACTACCCCTTAAACTATTTGTCAGGCTATTGCTTTTGCACTTGTTATCGTTTACATTTGCATTTGTTAATCAGCCAATTTATGTTGGAATCGAGAAATCATACTTTCCGAAAATCATTCCATTCTTGCTTGCCAGGGCATTTTATTATTGATATTAAAAACGGATTTTTCATGGGAAGTCATTTGTAAACAATCAACCAAAAAATACTTTGATATGAAAAAATTTACACTTCTTTTCATTTGCCTTTTGATACTTAATTTGGTACGGGGACAATTCATGCAGGAAACAGTTGATACAAAATCCGTCAATCCCGATTTAACTGGGGACATCAGGACTGATTTTTTGTTGGAGAACAGCAACCTGGCAAACATCAGTTCACCGAGAACACAGGAATATTATGAACGGCTTTTTTATACCTGCAAAGTGTGGGGTTTTGTTAAATATTTTCATTCGGCAACGGCGAATTGCTCCATAAATCTCGACAGCATTCTTATCCAGAAAATGCCAGCTATCCAAGCAGCAGCCAGCAATGCGGAATTTAACCAAATCCTGCTCGACCTGATCAACAGCCCCGGAGAGCCCGCACTTCCAACAGTCCTGTTGCCGGTTGTTCCCGACAGTTTGAGGTACAATTTAAACCTCGAATGGTTCCAGGATGAAGTGTTTTTGCAGACAGTTAAAGATGCGCTTGATACCATTAATGTTAGATTCCGGCCACAGACACATTGCCTGGTTGGCGAAGCTTTTTTTAACGGAAATCCAACTTTTGATAATGATATTCTCTTTAACAGCAACACAGTCCTTTTTCCGGGCCAATCGCTTCGGATTCTTGCGTTATTCAGGTATTGGAATGTTATTAACTACTTTTATCCTTACAAAAACATTCTCGACCAGGGTTGGGACGAGACATTAACAGAGGTTTTACCTTTGGTTACCGAAGCCCAGTCTGCCATCGAATATAATCTTGCCATACTGGTTCTTGCGAAGCGGATCAACGATTCACATGCTTTTACCACTGGTGGGATGCTGACTCCTTTTTTTGGAACCTTTTACCCCCGTTTTACCGCCGCATCTATCGAAAACGAAACTGTCATTACAAAGGTTCATTCTTCGATTTTCGGAGTTAAAGCAGGAGATATTATCCGTTCTGTTGATGGGGTCGAAATTGATGCTTTGCGCGATAGTATTGCGTCTTATACGAGAGGTTCAAATGAAGCTGCTGTTTCCGACAATGTGGTTGATGACATATTACTTGGGCCAAATGACAGTTTTAACATCACTGTCGAAAATGAAAACGGGGTTTTTGAATACACCTTGCAGAGAAACTGGTCTCCGATAAACCAATATAATTTTCAGCTTAACACTGGCCCCGTCTGGTTTGATACCATTATGGACCAGGGCTGTAATTTTGGATATGTTGATATGGCACGCCTTACAGCAACCCAGGTTGGAAATATGATGACCAATCTCTGGAATACTGATGCCATTATTTTTGATATCCGGAATTACCCTCAGGGAACCTTGTGGACACTGGTAAATTACCTTTTCAAACAACCAATCCATATTGCCAGTTTCACTGTGCCCGACAATCAATATCCCGGAACATTATTTTGGTATGATGAATTTATCGGCAGTTATCCAGCCGAAGCTTACCAGGGAAAACTGATCATTTTGTTTGATATTCGCACCATCAGCCAGGCCGAATATACCTGCATGGGACTTGAACAACACCCGGGTTCCATTAAAATAGGAAGCCAGACTATGGGTGCCGATGGCAATGTTTCGATAGTTTATCTTCCCGGAAATATCACAGCTTATTTTACCGGATTAGGAACTTTTTACCCGGATTATTCGCCTACCCAGCGAATCGGTATAGTTCCTGACATCGAATTCAAGCCGACAATTGAGGGTATCAGGCAAGGAAAAGATGAAGTTCTTGATTATGCATTTAATTGCGCGCTGGTTGGGATAAACAACTTAATGGTTCCCAATGAAAATCTGAACGTTTTTCCGAATCCATTTTTGACTATTACTCGGGTTGAATATTCGATATCTCAAAACTCGAAAGTTACGATTGAAATCCATGATGTGAATGGAAAAATTGTCTCAACCCTTCTTGATAAGACACAACCGGCAGGAAAATATACCATTTATTTTGATGGTTCAGAATTACCAACCGGTGTGTTTTATTGCAGGTTAAAAACAGGAAACCAGGTAATGACAAAAAAAATAATAAAGATCTGGTAAATTGATTAGCCAACAAAGCCGGATCAATCCGGATGTTTTTACCTGGCTAATTCTTCGCAACAATTTCATCCACCGTTTCTCCAAGCAGCCGGTTAAACATTTCAGGATTTTCCATCATCAGGAAATGGCCATAGCCTTTCATGATTTTTACATCAAAACTTTTGGCATATTTTCGGTTTCCTTCAACATCTGTCGGCCAAAGGTCGGTGCTGACGGCATATATCGGGAGTTGGAGCGCTTTTAGATTTCCTTCAACTTTGGTGCTTCCATACTCGAACATGCTCGTAAATGCCTGCATGGCTACTTCCTGTGGTGCCGACGACATATCAGAAGCAATTGTTTCAACCAGGGTGCTGTCGGCACCTGCTGGAAACATGGTTTTTACAAAGGCTTTTGCGCTGCTGGCAAAATCAGCATAAAATGGTGCCGTTAATTGTTCCATCGATTCCCGTGTAAAGGTTGTGTCAACCAATTGCTCGTAGGTGTCAATCCCGACCAAGGCTTCAACTTTGCCGGGAAGTTTGGTGGCAGCATCAATAATCACAAGCCCGCCCATCGAATGGCCGATCAGAATTACTTTTTCGAGCTTCAGATCATTGACAACGGCAGCTACATCGTCGCCAAATGATTCGATGGTAAAATTATCGCGGTTTAGTCCGGATTTGCCGTGCCCGCCGTAATCAACGGTTACAACTTTGTGGTTTTTTGAGAATTCCGGAACCTGTTCCCTCCAGTAGGTTTTGTCGCACGACCAGCCATGAACGAACACAAGCGCAGGTGTTCCCTCGCCCTGAACGGTGTAACTGATTTCGACGCCATCGGACGATTTTACAATGCGGTCAACCGGTTTGCTGCAACCAGCCAGCACAAATGCCAGCG
>CAIYZW010000426.1 GCA_903930725.1 uncultured Bacteroidota bacterium | reverse complement strand
TATTAATGTGTCAAATGTACTTCTTAACGAAAGGAAAGTCAATTTTAAACCAACAGTTGGTAGTTAAATCTTGTTAATTGGCAGTGTTTTGGCAACAGTTGGCGATATGGGGTAAAATATTGATGAACGGAAATGAAATATAAATTCGATGTTTTATCAAAAAAACCTAAACCGGAATAACCAACTCTACTTTAGTCCCGGTTGCTTTTCCGGATTCATCGTGCAAATCAAAAATATTTACCTGTGCCCCGGTGGAATTGAGTTTATTCATCATTTCGATACGCTGGGAGGTAACTTTTAAACCGTGCGATTTGTGGGTTGCCGATTTGCTTTTAAGTTCCGCCGCCTTTTCACGCCCGATGCCATCGTCGGTAATTGAAATGTTGATGGCTTCTTCGCCTTCCATTTTAATTTCGATGGTGATGGTTCCTTCCGTTTCTTTCTGCATCAAACCATGCCAGATGGCATTTTCGACGAAAGGTTGTAAAAGCATCGGTGGGATCATGATGGAGCTGGTATTTACATTTTCGGCAACATCAAAAATACATCTGAACTTATTGTCGAAGCGGGCACTTTCGAGGGTTACGTACAATTTTAGGGTTTCGAGTTCTTTTTCGATCGTGATGGTTTCGCTGCGGGAATTATCAAGAATCAACCTTATCAGTTTTGAAAATTTGATGAGATATTCCGAGGCGATTTCGTGCTTTTCTTCCATCACCAAACTATTGATCGAATTGAGGCAGTTAAAGATAAAATGCGGGTTCATCTGCGAGCGCAAAGCCTTGGTTTCGGCTTGCGCCAATTGTTTTTTGAAATCGGTGGTTAGTTGCTCCTCATCCCTTTTCCGTTTATAGCGGAAACGGCTGAACGCAGCCAGAACAATCATTACCAGAAAAACTCCGCCAATCAGGTAATAATTTCGCTGGGTGGCCTTTTGGGTTTGAAGCTGGGTGATTTCGGTTTCCTGCTGTTGCTGCTGTTGTTCAATTTCATAAGAAGCAATTCTGGCTCTTGTGCTCAATTTGTTTAAAGAATCCTGAAGCGTCTGATATTGCATCAGGTAGCGAAGAGATTGGAGGGAATCGCCTTGTTTGAGCAGAAATGAAGAAATCTCGTTGGTGTATGTAAGCAAAAGCCGAATATTTTTGGAACTATCAACCTGATTTATTGCCGCCTCAAGGTGCCGGAGTGCAAGATTTCCGTTCCCGGTGGCAGCATAATATTTGAAGAAATAATAATCAATCTCAACAAAATTGTAGGTAAAAAAGATGACAGATTTTTCTTTTTGCCGGATCTTTTCTGCAATTTCAAGATAAAAAAGCGTGCTGTCGTAGTTGCCCAATTCCTGGTGAATGGCAGCAATATTTACCAGGTTTAATGCCTGAAGCAAGGATGCTTTATAGCCTTGTTTCCCCTGAAAGTAGTAAGAGAGCGCCTTTTTGTAATCTTTCCTTTTAAAACAGATTTTCCCCAAAGCATCATAAATATCGTAGTCAAAAACTTCATTCATCGCGATGAGCTCTTTTAACGTTGATAGCTGATATTCTTCAGCTTTGTCTAAGTTTCCCCATTCCAGGTAAGTTCCTCCAATAATTCCTTTTTCGTTTAATACTCCTACAGTATCAAAAGTTTCATCAACTTCAAGTGCATGCAGGAAGTAACCGATAGCTTTGTCGTAATCGGCAAGAGAACGATAATACTGGCCTAAACCGTGATAGCAGTTCGCCGTATTTTGGATAGGGCCATACCTTTTGTAATAAACAATTTTATCGGAATAATACCGGAACATCTCAATTTGCTTGCCTGCCTTCCAAAAGATGTAACGGATAAAATAAAGTGGAGAACCAAAAGGTTGAATAATCCCAAGCGAATCAAAACCGGCGATAGCGCTTTTAACTTTGTTGATTGCTTCTTCGTACCTGCCTTGATCCGACAACTGAACACCTTCATAAAAACGATAGTACATCAGGCCCGGCCCGTAGTTGTTCTTAACTGAAAGATCATGAATTTCGGCGATTAATTTTGTATAATCCTTGAAATTGCCCCAAATCCTCATGTACCGGATCATCAGATTTATCCTGATGGTATCGTTGGTTTCCTGTTCAATTTGCTGCAAAATCTTTTCATCACTGGTTTGCTGAGCAAAAATATTTCCGCCGACCAGAATAATCAGCAGAAATGATAAAAAGCTATGTCGGGCGGTGATTTTCATTATTCTGCAAAGGTGCAAAGTTTATTTGTTTCAAAATGGCAGATAAAACGGTTGAACACAAATTTCATAGTATGCATCCATCTTATCTGCATTTTCTTTGCCTGGATACTATTCCCTGATAAATTTCGCTGTTTGTATCTTTTCCTCATTTACCAGCCTGACGAAATAAATTCCTTTTGGCAGTAAACCAACATTTATCTCAGTTCTGGTATTCTGAACTTGTTGACTTATCAATTCCTCTCCGGCAATTCCGTAGATAGAGATAGTTCCATTGAAACTGCTGGCCGGTTTGGGCAATTCGATTACTATCTTTTCGGTAGCAGGGTTTGGACAAATTTTTAAATTGAATGTTTGCTGATTTTCATTTATTCCAACCGGGAAACCACCATTTGTTGTTTTAAAAATTGTTCCACTCTGACCCACCACATAACCGGTATCTAAATCGGTAAAATGTACCGAAACCAGCCAGTTAGCCGTCCCTGTTGGTTGAATATCCCACTTAATCCCTCCATTGGTGGTGGCTAATATGGTTCCATTGTCACCCACTGCATACCCTGTTGCGGTATCTGGAAAATAAATGGCATATAAAAATTTTGTTGTTCCGCTCTGTTGAGGAGTCCAAACGGCACCTCCGTTTATTGTCTTCAGGATGGTTCCACTGCCGCCCGATGCATAGCCTGTATCAGCACTGGGAAAGAAAATACCATGCAAAATAACCGATGTACCGCTGGTTTGAGGTGTCCAGGTTGTACCTCCGTTGATTGTTTTCAGAATGGTTCCCGCATTACCAACCGTGTACCCGGTGTTGATATCTATAAAATAAATCCGATATAAATTAGAGGTTGTTCCACTCGTTAGAGGATTCCAATGTGCACCTCCATCCGTGGTTTTAAGGATGGTTCCATTTAAACCAGCAATATAACCGGTATTGGCATCAAAAAAGTAAATGTTAACTAAAATAACAGAAGTTCCGCTGTATTGAGGAAGCCAGGTTTCGCCTCCATCAGTGGTTTTCAGAATAGTTCCATCCTCACCGACAGTATAACCCGTTGTAATATCAGTAAAGTAAACACCATACAAAGGATAGTCCGTACCACTCGGTTTAATTGTCCAGTCAATTCCTCCATTTTCGGTTTTAAGAATAGAGCCCCAATTCCCGACGGCAAATCCTGTACTGGCATTTATAAAATAAACGTTTTGCAAATCCTCAAAAGTTCCGCTCGTTTGAGGCTCCCATTGTGCAAATGAATTGAGTCCGGTCAGGACCAGTACAATAGAAAGTAAAAGTGTTTTTTTCATGATAAATGATTTGTTTAATTGTTAAAAAACTTCATTGATTATTTGAATTTTTAAAACCTGGCACATCCTCCCGGGATACCTGATTTTTTATTCCATCAAATGTAAGTTCCGTGAAAAGCGAAATCAAGCGGGAATTGATAACCGGTAGGAAAAAGTTGGTAGTTGGTGGGTTTTTGGCGATAGTTGGCGATTGAAGGGAAAAAACTTCGCGGCTTTTTACACCTTAAAACCTTGTAAAAATATCCAGAAAGTCATTTTTGCGCGACCGGGCTACCGGAAGATTAGTGCCGGTACTCATAATTACTTCGCCGCCCTCGCCACGGATGTATTTTTTTACCTGTTTCAAATTTATAAGCGACGAATGATGAATGCGGAAAAAACTGTATTCGGCCAACAATTCTTCCACATCTCCAAGTGTTTTCGAGATGAGTATTTCACTTTTATCAGCCATAAACACCCGTGAGTAGCCGCCATCGGCCATGCAATAAACTATTTCATTAACCAAAGCAAAAGTCAATCCTTCGGTGGTAGGTAAGGCAATCGTATCGGGCATTTGCCGGTTGCGTACAGCGGTGGCCATATCGAGCTGTGCCTTACTAATCGGGTTTAATTTGCTTTCAACTTTTTGAATGGCGATTGCAAGTTCTTCTTTAGCGATAGGTTTTAATAAGTAATCGAGGGCGCTGTATTTTATGGCTTTTAAGGCATATCTGTCGTAGGCAGTGGTGAAGATGACATCAAAATCGAGGTGATCGAACTTTGAAAGCAAATCAAAGCCGTTAAGTTTTGGCATTTCGATATCCAGAAAGATAAAATCGGGTTGATGCAACAGGATTAAATCGTAAGCCAACAAGGCATCATCGCAGGTAGCAACAACTGTCACCTCCGCAAAGTTTGTTTCCAGAAGCCTTGAGAGTGTCTTGATGCAGTGCTTTTCGTCGTCAATTATAATGCAATTCATGTACATATTTTATTTTAACGATTTGTCAAAAATACATACAATTTCGTTTTTATCACAAAAAGCTTAAAAAATCCTGTTTAAAAAAATCCACTTCCGTTTATTAAGTTCAATCAGGGCCATTTTGCCTGAGCCTATTCACCAAATAAATAATTCGATCCGGCTGATAAAATCAGGAAACCGGGCTCACATCTTAAACATTAGATAATTAAAAGGATTTTTTAAACTATTTGGCAAAAACTTTGTTAAACGATAAAAGGAAAATCTTAAACAAGATTATTTAATTAAAAAGAGATGAAATTTAACAACATTAAAATCAGAATAACAACATTTGCTTTACTGCTACTGTTTTTATCTACAGTAAGTTACGCTCAATCAGGCAAGATCGAAGGCCGTGTTTTTGATGCAAAAAACAACGAACCGCTGCCTTTTACAAACATCATTATTTCAGGAACAAACATTGGAACCTCCTCCGACCTTGACGGAAATTTTGTTTTTACCGGCATCGAACCCGGATTTGTAAAACTCAATGCTACCTCCGTTGGATATGAAAAATATACGAGCGAAGATTTCATGGTAACCAACGCCAAAACGGTTTTTGTAAACCTTCCTTTGGTCGAAACGTCGGTAAAACTCGATGAGGTTGTGGTGCGTGCATCACCATTTCAGCGCGATCAGGAAAGCCCGCTTTCGCTGCGAAGGCTAAATATTTCGGAGATCGAGCGAAACCCTGGCTCAAACCGCGACATATCCAAAATGCTGCAATCGTTGCCAGGTGTAGCTTCAACCCCCGCCCAGCGCAACGACGTAATTGTGCGCGGTGGCGGCCCTGCCGAAAATTCGTTTTACCTCGATGGTCTCGAAATTCCCATCATCAACCATTTTTCGACCCAGGGTGCATCCGGCGGTCCGGTCGGCATTATCAATGTTGATTTTATAAGAGAAGTAAACTTCTATTCGGGTGCATTTCCGGCCAGCAGCGGCAATTCGTTAAGTTCGGTGATTGATTTTAAAATGATTGACCCTAACAAAGACAAATGGAATTACAGGGCTACCG
Source organism: uncultured Bacteroidota bacterium (assembly GCA_903930725.1). Taxonomy (GTDB): domain Bacteria; phylum Bacteroidota; class Bacteroidia; order Bacteroidales; family 4484-276; genus CAJATL01. The sequence goes on along the minus strand of CAIYZW010000426.1, from coordinate 96 downwards.
TTGGGGCAACTGATCTGGGTTTTACTGCAAACGGACCGGTTTCTAAAAACTCAGGACTGATATTTTCGGTAAGGCGATCATATCTTCAGTTTTTAT
>CAIYZW010000425.1 GCA_903930725.1 uncultured Bacteroidota bacterium | reverse complement strand
TTACTCAGTACATTGAGTAATTTGTTAAAATCAACAAATTCAGGCAATTTATTTTTCTATTTTTAGGATCCTGAAAAATCACTCTTTTATTCAACATTTCATGGAACTTCATGACCTTATCAACAAACAAAAAGGAAAATTACAGAGCATTCTCGCCAAAACAGAACTCGCCTTGGGCGAAATCATTTTTTGATTGTCATGAAATTTAAACTGCCGGTATAGTTTCCGGTGTTTTCCCGACAACATGATTGAATGAATTGTCTGATTGGATTAAAAAAAGAAAACCCCGGATTTCTCCGGGGTCACCAATCTATAACCTTAACATACTTATCCTAACTATTTAGATTGGCCATTTTAATAAATTCATTACCACCGGTCATCGAGATTCCGCATCGTGTTGGGGCAGCATTGTCATAAGTGTTTCCGCAGGTTGGGCACACAAAATAAACTGATGGCAATGTTTTTACCATATTCCCTTCCAGTGCAGCAAGCGCTTTTTCATAAAAAACTTTGTGTTTTTGTTCTGTTTTGTAGGCATAATTTAAACTAACCAGCGCAAATTGATTCCCTGCAGTATTGGCATTGGTCATAAATTCAGGATACATGGTACTCACTTCATAACCTTCGCCAGTGATCGCATCCTTTAAGTTTTCTTTGGTCGATTTTACCGTGAATTCCGGAGTAATAACTGGCACTTTTTGACCACCTTCGCCTAAAACTGCCTTGTGATTGGTCGCATGAATTTTTTCTGAAGCTGATGCAGCTTTAAACAACATGGCGATTTCGTGAAATCCTTCTTCTTCAGCTTTTTTGCTGTATGCCGCATATTTGGCACTGGCCGTAGTTTCGCCTTTGAAAGCGTCCTGCATGTTTTGGAAATTTGTTGCTTTTGTATTGGCAACTGCAACTGCAGAAACCGAAATCTTTTCTGAACCTGTATTGCTTGTGAACGACTGGAACAGAATAACTGATGCAACTGCTGCAAAAATCGTAAGGATTGATGTCTTTTTCATTTTATTTTGTTTTTAGAATTATTGTATGATACAAATGTACAGGAGTGTACATTCAAACTTCCTTTAGCGATTCTTAAAATCAGCTTAATAAATTTAGCGGGAAAATCGCAGCGTAAAAGTAGTGCCTGAGCCGGCCCGACTTTCTGCAATTAAATCAATTTGTTGCAATTCAGCCAGTCTTTTTGCAATGGAAAGTCCAAGTCCGTTTCCACTCACTGCTGAACTTCTGGATTCATCGGCTCGAAAGAAACGGTTAAATATATTTGGGAGAACTTCGGCAGAAATTCCAATGCCATCATCTTTTACTGAAAGTGATTTCGAAGAATCATCCCAGTTCAGGAAAATACGGCCATTTTCATTGCCATACTTAATGGCATTGCTTAGTAAATTATCAAGTATCAATTCCAGAAAGATTTTATCGCCTGTCACAATTGAATCTTCAGGAATATTCAGGTCCAAAGAAATTCCTCTTTCCGCAGCTTTTTGCTCCCATTTTCCGCCCACTACTGAAATAAGTTGTGAAATAGGAATGATTTCATTTTTAGCAATGATATTGGAAGAATCGATGCGGGCCAGTTGCAGCAATTGTTCGAGCAGTGCATTCAGTCGGTCGACCTGGGTAATCACTCCGGAAATTTTTTCTTCATAAACATGAGGTTCACGCTGCTTGCGAATCAGAACCTCCAAGGTTCCACGGATGGCAGCCAGTGGTGTCCGGATTTCGTGCGACGCGTCACTGGTAAATTGTTTTTGCTGCAGCATACTTGCTTCAATGCGGGCAAGCAATTCGTTGATGGTTTTGGTCAGCTCAAACAATTCATCCTGATGTTCGGGCAAAACCAGGCGCGTACTGATGTTCGAATCACTGATTCCTGAAGCAGTTTGAATCAACCGATGGACAGGCTGAATGGCTTTCGATGCGGCCAGCGACGAAGCTACAAATTGTACGATCAGCACCAGCGGAAACGATACCAGTAATACCCAAATCAAATTATGAAGAATACTGAACGATTCCTGCTGAGAAATAGC
>CAIYZW010000424.1 GCA_903930725.1 uncultured Bacteroidota bacterium | reverse complement strand
CTGATTCCGGCCATGCTGGTTTCGTTCTGGTATTTTGGGTTGGGCGCGGTTGTGATAACGCTTGCGGCAGTATTTTTTTGTGTTTTGCTCGAATACCTCATTCAAACACAGATTTTAAAAGAACAAAGCACCGTAAGCGATGGTTCGGCAGTGATTACAGGGATTTTGCTGGCCTTTAATGTGCCAAGCAATCTTCCGATCTGGCAACTATTTATCGGATGCCTTGTAGCTATTGGAGTTGCGAAGATGTCGTATGGTGGGTTAGGCAAAAATCCTTTTAATCCGGCGTTAATCGGACGGGTTTTTCTGCTTATCTCTTTTCCTGTTGATATGACTTTGTGGCCGCTCCCGGTGGCTAACCGGCTGGTTTTAACCGATGCCATCACCGGGCCTACCTCGTTGGGTGTGCTCAAAGAAGGATTATTAAACAATGAAACTGTACCTGCATTGATGTCGAAATTACCGGATTACACCCAAATGTTTTTGGGAAACATCGGTGGCTCGTTGGGTGAGGTTTCTGCTTTGGCGCTAATAATCGGTGGCCTTTTTATGTTGTATAAAAAAATAATAAGCTGGCCAATTCCTGTTTCTTACCTGTTTACAGTTTTTGCCTTTGCAGGAATATTACATCTGATAAACCCCGATTTGTATATTGATCCTTTGTTTCACCTGCTGGCCGGCGGTTTGATGCTGGGTGCAATATTTATGGCCACGGATATGACGACTTCACCAATGACCAGAGACGGGATGTTGGTTTTTGGTTTTGGCTGCGGAGTTTTAACAGTGCTCATCAGGGTTTTCGGGGCGTATCCGGAGGGCGTTTCGTTTGCAATTTTAATCATGAACGCCACCGTTCCACTTATCAACAGAGGGTTTAAACCTAAACGTTTTGGGGAGGTAGTAAAAAATGGCTAAGTTAGAATCTTCTTTCAAAAATATGCTTTTATCCCTGCTTATCATTTCCGCAGGGATGTCGGCAGCCCTTGGTTTTGTTTACTCACTAACCAAAGGACCTATCGAAATCGCGAATAAGCAGGCCGAAATTCAGGCCGTTAAAGATGTTTTGCCTGCATTTGATAATGATCCGACCACAGGAGTTAAATCCATAGCAGGAATTGATTATTATACTGCCACAAATCAGGATAAACCAGCAGGTTATGCTGTAAAAACCTTTACCGATAAAGGTTTTAGCGGAAAATTCACCCTAATGGTTGGATTTCAACCTGATGGATCAATCAATAACATAAAAGTACTCGACCAAAAAGAAACTCCCGGACTCGGTACTAAAATGAAAGAACCCAAATTTAAAGACCAGTTTCTCGGGAAAAACCCGGCAGACTTTAAACTCCGTGTAAAAAAAGACGGCGGCCAGATTGATGCAATTACCGCCGCCACCATTAGTTCACGTGCATTTTGCGACGCCGTTCAAAAAGCGTACAACGGTTATTTGGAAAACCTGAAGGGAAAAGATAATCCAATAATTTCGGATTCGTTAGTTCCAGATCCTACTAATTTATCGGAAGGAGGCCAGAAATGAGTAATATGACACATCTTACAAAAGGTTTTTTTAAGGAAAATCCAACCTTTGTGCTTGTATTGGGAACCTGCCCAACACTTGCCGTTACAACTGCTGCCATGAATGGAATTGGGATGGGACTTGCAACAACCTTTGTCCTGGTTTTTTCAAACCTTTTTATTGCCCTACTCAAAAATGTTATCCCCGATAAAGTGAGAATTGCGGCATTTATTGTTGTCATTGCAACCTTTGTCACCATTGTTGACCTCGTGATGAAAGCCTATACTCCTGGACTTTACAAAACACTTGGTATTTTTATTCCTTTGATTGTTGTTAACTGTATTATTCTTGGACGGGCGGAAGCTTTCGCACAAAAAAATTCGGTTTTCAATTCAATTCTCGATGGAATCGGGATGGGGCTTGGCTTTACACTTGCTTTAACCTTAATGGGAAGCATCCGCGAAATCCTCGGAAATGGTTCTGTTTTTGATATTCGCCTGATTTCGGAAGATTCAAAAACCATTTTGATGTTCATTCTTCCTCCCGGCGCATTTTTAACGTACGGTTATTTAATTGCTATAATGAACAGAATTAAAGCAAAGCATAATATTTAAATGTCTGATTTATAATAAGAAAACGGTTGATTCACTAAATAAATTAGAAAATGGACTTAATTAAAATCGTAATACTTGCGCTTGTAGTAAATAATGTTGTTCTTGCGCAATTTCTCGGGATTTGCCCGTTTCTCGGTGTTTCGAACAAGGTTCAAACCTCGTTGGGTATGGGTGGCGCAGTTATTTTTGTAATGGCACTTGCCAATCTGGTGACTTACCTTATCCAGGTTTATGTCCTCAACCCGCTTCACATCGAATTCATGCAAACCATAACCTTTATCCTGATTATCGCATTTCTGGTGCAGGTTGTCGAGATAATCCTCAAAAAATCGGCTCCTTCACTTTATCAGGCTTTGGGCATTTATCT
>CAIYZW010000423.1 GCA_903930725.1 uncultured Bacteroidota bacterium | reverse complement strand
TATTCCAACATTTTCACCATCATACCAGCATAAACCTGATACTTCGGACGGATATTCAGCATCGTATTGCATCCAAAGACGCCCGTCAGGTGTGATTGCTAAAGGACGAACATGTTCACCCGGAAAAGGCCAGCCCTCGTCATACAACCAGGTCTGATATAAACCGGTGTTTGGATCAAGACGAATTAAGGTGCTACCGGTGCTTGTGAATTGCGACCATGTTCCAACCCAAACAATGCCATTATCTTCGATGGCTAATCCGGTAAACCAGGCAGCAGAACCAGGAAAATCTTCAATGGAGCGGGAGAATGAAATAATTCCATCTGTACGCAAAATCTCATTATCTGTCATTGCCCAAATTGTTCCAGGCAATGTAGGGTCCTTTATTATTTTACTCCCCCAACCAACAATAGGAACAGTAATCCATTCAGGCACACTTTCATCATAATATCTAACATTATAATACTCGCCAAGGCTCCACAATCTGCCCTGAGAATCTTCAACAAAGCCTTTGGAGTCGCTCATCACATCTTCAAGAGCCATATAATTATTGCCGTCCCAGGCATGGATTCCATGAAAAGTTGGGTTGAACACCACATCATCATTCGATGGCCTGCTGTAAATGGCTTGTGTATTATCTGCCTGGTAAGGAAAAGGATAACCAAGTCCATAATTAAAATCGTTAAAACCCGTCCATCTTTCACCATCAAATTTTTGAAAGCCGCCAACACCAGTGCCGGCATTTCCGGTAAACCAGACATTTCCAGCGTTATCAATGGAAATATCCTGTACAAAATAATCAATCTGTGAAGTGTTGGTAATCCTGTAACGTTGCCAGGTTCCCGTTACAGCATCGCGTTTTGCTGCGCCACCAATACCACAAAGCCAAACATTTCCCTGGTTATCCGCATCAATTGCGAGGTTAAAATCGCCCGGCCGCCAGGTTCCAAAATTTTGCCAGGAAGTGCCATCAAACATCCAGGATTCTCCGTTTGTGAGCACTAAAACAGCTTTCCCATTACCAAAAGCTTTAAACGAATCGATGTAAAAACTTGCATTTTCGTAAGGCGGGGTAGGATAAACCCAAACTCCATCAGGGCGCTGGTATTCGAGGGTTTCCCAGTCACCATTGGATTTCATCCGCACTGCCCAGAAATTGCCTGCATCGTCAACGCAATCCTTTCCGGGTAAACCGGCTACATCGCCGATGGCCGAAGGAAGATAGTCGGTTGATTGGTTTGTTGCGCTGTTATAAACGAAAACCTGCCCGTAATAAATGTCAGCCGACCAAACCAGGTAACTGCCGTCGGGTTTGGGTTGTATGGCAATCCTTACATTGGCTCCCGCCCAGTAAGTCCATTCGCCGCTCGCAGGTTTGTAACGTACAAGGCCGCCACTGGTAAACCAGATGGTGCTGTCGGGGGCTACATCAATATCAGTGGTGTAGCCTAATAGTGCGGAATTTGAAGGAACATAGCTTTCGAGCGACGTAACTCCGACCTGAGGATCGAATTTGATAGCCCCGGTAAAATTCCCCATCCAAAGGTTTTTATCAAAATCCTCGACAATATCCAAAATCTGAACATCTCCGTTATCGAATGAACCCAGAACCGGATAATCAACATTTGAGTAGTTTATCCATTTGTTTGCGGTCTGATCAAACTTTGCAAAGCCCCCTTCGCCCCAGTTGCCGGAATTTGCTGCAATGTATGGATCGCCGTTACCTTCAATCCAGAGTGCAGTTGCCTGGTCGCCCTGAATCCCGGTATTTCCCGGGCGATAATACCGCCACGAATATTGAGGAGGTTGTTGAGAAAAAGACAAAAAGGAAATTATCAGAAAAATAAAGGCTACGACGTTCTTTTTCATTTTTAAGTTGTTGGTGATTTTAAAGGTTATTAAGGAATTTGGGGATAAATTGTTCACTTTTATTTTAATGTTCTTTATATTTTTCTTGCATTTCAAATAAATAGTTAGTTTTGTGCCACTAATTTTAAAAATAGTATCACGATGGCCTTGGTTCGATTTGGAGTTGGGATAGATGAAACCATTCTACAAGCATTGGATAGCTTTGTTGTTGAAAGCAGTTTACCTAACCGCTCGCAGGCAATCCGTCATCTCGTCGAAAAAAACCTTGTCGAGAAAAAATGGCAATCCAACGACCTTGTTGCGGGCGCTTTGGTGCTGCTTTACGACCATCATAAAGGTGATGTTACCGTAAAATCAAACGAAATTCAACATGACTATTTTGATGTGATCTTATCGTCGCAACATTTTCATCTTAGTCACGACAACTGCCTCGAAATTATCGCCTTAAAAGGAAATGCAAACATGCTTACCGAGTTGTCGGATAAATTAATCGGAATTAAAGGAATCATTCATGGCAAATTAATTATGAGCAAAATAGAATAATTTTTTTATCTGAATAGTAACACGAATTATTAATTTAGTAATATTATTTTAAAATAAAAATGGAATCAAAAAAAACACTTTTGGCCTCTTTTCTGATAATGACCTCAATTCTTGCATTTTCTCAGGAATCAATAAAAGACACGCTTTTGCTGGATGAAGTTGTAATTAGTGGGTCTAAACAACCCCAATCAATCGGGAATGTAACCCAAAAAGTTGATATTGTCACCAGCAAGGAAATCGAAAATATCGTTTCCGGAAACCGGAATATTACAGAAGCCATCATGTACAAACCCGGCGCATCAATAACTGCTTTATCCAGAAATGATGCAAACTGGGGAACATACAGTGGTGTGGGCGTAAAATACAGTACTTATTTGCTACAAGGCCTGCCTATTGACGCTTTTGTTGATCCGATGAGCCTTGATTTGTCGGCCATTGAGCGGATTGAGGTGCAACGAGGCCCGGCATCTGTTTTGTATCCAAGTTATCTTTCGCAGGATTTTGCAGGAAACCAAAGCCCACTGGCCGGTACGGTAAATTTAATCCTGAAAGAAAATGTTGATAAACCACTCACCCGCGTTTCCACAGCGTATGGTTCTTACAATACATTAAACGGGCAATTCTATCACCAGGATAAAATTCAAAACCTGAATTATTTTGCCGGCGCAAACTACGAAAGTTCAGATTATACAAATTACGGAACGGATCCTTCGTGGTTAAATATGCAAAAAGACCCGGAGTATAGAAAAATAAAGATTTATGGAGGTTTAACCTGGTTTCCGGTGGGAAACGACAATCATAAGTTTACCCTTTTCGTAAATAAAACTTCGCATTATGGCGATGCGGGAAGGGTTTACAGAGGTTTCGACAACGACTACGGAACCGTAAATGCCGGATATTCAATCAAAATGAACGACCATATTAATTTGCAGTCGCATCTGGGAATACGACATTACAACCGAACCTGGCAGGAAAGTAATTTTGGCGAAATTGATACGCTGAAATCGAATAATGGCGTGGTTCAAAACATTGTTCCTGCGGATATCAACCTTTCGCTGAAACATGGTAAGAATAACCTGCTCACGGTTGGCGCCGATTACCAGGGCGCAGATTATTACACCTGGACCGACCCGTTGCAAGGCTATCAATCATTAGGCAATAAATCCAGAGCTTTTCAATCGGGAGTTTATGCCCAAGAAGAATTTCATGTTAATCGTTTTATATTGCGTGCCGGTATCCGGT
>CAIYZW010000422.1 GCA_903930725.1 uncultured Bacteroidota bacterium | reverse complement strand
TATGTACTGTATTTTGACCTATACCAGTTTTGAATAAATATTTCTCGAAATTTTTCAATATCGAAGGGTTGAGGCTATCAAAAGAAACATCAATTTTTTTTGATTCCTTAAACCGCTTCCAATGGTTTATCGTGCTTTTTACGGTTCGTGTTCTCTCATCGGTCACATTCCCGGCGTTGAGGTAACTTTCAAACATAGCGAAAAAATTTAATAATTCCGGTTGTTCGGCTTCCTGCTTTGCTTTTTTACAAATGGCATCTAAAACGGCTGTAATCTCGCTTTTGGTGGCTGTTTCTCGGGATTGAAAGAATAGTTCACATGCTGCCCGAATCGCTTTTAATCGTCTGTTAATGATGTTATATTGAACAATCCTTTTGCCTTCCGTCCCGGTGGAATTATTGCCGGCTTCATGGGTTTCGGGATTGAATTTTTCAGCATCCAAACGATAACCAGTAAAATAAAAAATCCGGGTTCCTGAAAAGGTTATTTGAGCAAAAACAGGAACGTTTTTAATAATCGGGCTGCCTGACTTATCGTTTCTTTTTTCGAGCGCAAAATTTACGTTGTACTTCATAACTGTATGTAATTAGAATTTACATACAAAAATACATACTATTATTTACACAACCAAATAAAATGTAAAAAAATGTACTATCTTTGAAGCCTTGTTAATATTGGTATTTAGCTATTTTAACGAAATGTAAAAAACTGCAAAAATATGGTGTTTGGAGTCCCGACCCGGGTACTACTTAAGCCTTGTAAAGCATTGATTTACAGGGCTTTTTCTTTTATTGGATAAAACGATAATATCAAGCTTCAACCAAAACAAAGGAAATTTGCATTTAAAAGCCGGTTAAGGTCGGCAAAAGTTATCAATTTGAAACTTTTTGTTGAATTATCAAAAGTTATTATCCTGTTTTAAATTTAAAATGTAGGCTAATTGTGAATTTGAATAATTCATAATTCCATTTTTTACAGCCAATAATTCTTTTAAACGTGATTCCCATCCTTTTGTATCGGAATCCGTAATTGGATATAGCGAGGATAATGGCATCTCTGACGATTGTTCTAAATAGTTGAAGTAAAAATAATGCTCAACCATGGGATCAGTAATTTTCATTTTAAATCTTTCATCTTTGACAGTGATTTCGACAGTAAAATTGCATCTAATTTTTGTTAGCAGCTCCTTAGATGGGTTTACCCACCAGCTAACTTCCTTGGTATAATAATCTTCGAAAGATCCTTTAAGTATCAATTTTCCTGATTCATAATCTTCATAATGCAAGACTGCTGAAATATGCCCGAAGTTGATTGCAGTGTATTCCTTAATCCTTTGGAATATTTCTTTTTTAGTAAAGCCTGATAATGTATCAATGAATACATATTCGATTCTTTTGTTTTCCTGATTAACAGGAAAATCTGGGTAACCACCAAAATAGGCTATTAATCTGTTCCATTCCTTTCCCATAACCTGGTATTGTTCGGCTGAAAATTCGTTTTTCTCGTAACGTGCTTTTACCCTTTCGAGTTCAATTTCCGATGTTTGCGAAAAGCCGGCAAGACTTAAAGAAAGTAATAAAATCAAAATTGCTTTTTTCATGTTTTGGAGTTTTTAAAGTTTAGTAACTAATAAATTGACCCTTCAAAAATAGCATTTATTAATCAGGGCAAAGAATATGAGCAGCTTCATTTATAATTTCGTTGGCCGGGTGCAGCTGAAAAACTTCCTTTGAAAGGATCAAAGCTCCTAATTTTTATGGTTTATTTCCTTGTCCACCTTCAAACCATGCTATCTTTCCACCTCAATTGCATCACTTCATTATCTTGTTGCTTTACAGTAGCTTGTATTATATTTTCCGGAATTTCGCCACCTAAACTGCGAAAATCCGGACACGATTTTCGAAAATCTTCTTGATTTCATTTTTGAAAGAACCTTTAGTTGCGCCGCGATTTAAATGAAATTATCACGACTGAAAAACTAAAATTGTAGATTATGAACCACGCTTTTTCGTACAATATTGTACCGGTTCATAGTGCAAAATTTTTAAATCGGATAGCAGTGACAAAAATTGTCACTTCAATCTTTTTAAAAGGGAATTGCCTTTGTTTTATTTTGGGAAGACAAATTCCAGATATGAAATTTTGCTCCAATTTTTCAAGATTTGAACTAAAAATTGCAAAGTTGATATTCAGCTACTTTGATCATATTTCGGCAGCTGGTTACCAATTTGCATGAAAATTGCTAAATCGATGGATTTTATAGAATATACCAACTTAATTTATTAACTTATTGCAAACTTTTACGCTTATTTCTGTTGTAGGCTATAGCAAAACATTAATTCATATTGGCTTGGTGTTTTTATTTTGCCTTCCATTCGTCAGACCTGGAATAGTCTATTCACCAGCATTTAATTATTCCAATCCTGCCTGGTTAATTCTCAAATCGCAAAAATGTAAATCTTATCTATATGAAAACAAATTTACTTTGTACCATTCCTTCTGTAAAATCTTTAAAGACAGCGCTTAAGTCTTTTCTAATTTTTACAGCATTTATCG
>CAIYZW010000421.1 GCA_903930725.1 uncultured Bacteroidota bacterium | reverse complement strand
TCGAAACCGCATGGTTTTTCACCACCGAATTTTATAACAACAAAATGCTATTCGAAAAGGCGGTTTTTAACATTTATGGAGATGGCGCTCTTAAAAACATTTCAGAAATCTGGAATTGGCTGGGATCAGCCGGTGTTGTAATTGCCTTAAAATGAAAATGACACATCACAAATTTATGTTTCTTATCTTCATTTCATTCTTAACTGTCGGATGCGAAAACACATTTGATTATTCGCCCTACGCTATTGATTTTAATGAAGATAACAGGATTGTTAACCAAAAGAACATCGAAAAATTAATGGCCACCGAATGTGATGATACGCTTACAATTGCATTTACAGGCGACACGCACAACTTCTTTGATGAAACCGAACAATTTGTAGAAACGGTAAATCAAAATCCGGCCATAGATTTTGTGATCCATGTTGGGGACATCGCAGATTTTGGTTTGCCGAAGCAATTTTTGTGGGGAAATTCAATATTGTCAAAATTGGCAGTTCCATACTTTGTTGTCATCGGAAATCACGATTTGATTGGCAATGGTTCAGAGGCGTATCAGGAAATGTTTGGGGCTTTCGATTACAGTTTTATTTACAACGAAATAAAATTCGTATTTATCAACACCAACAGCCTCGATTTTGAATATTGCGGAACAGTTCCAGACATTCGATGGCTTGAAGGGCAGCTTATCCCGACCGAATATTTTACGAAAGCGATTATCATTTTTCATACTCCGCCTTCAGATATTGGATTTGATGCTTCGCTAACCGAAGATTTTCATCACACACTGGGGCTTTATCACAATGTACTTTTTGTCGTTCACGGGCATCTTCATCACCACGAAATTTATTATCCTTTCGAAGGTAATGTCACTTATGTTAACGTTTACGGCGTCGAACACAATAAGTTCAATGTCATCCAAATATCAGAAAGCACCTATGAAATTGAAACCATCGGATTTTAAAATTCTGGTTATGATCTTCTTCCTTTTGCTCTTTGTTAATCCCTGGACAAATGGCCAGACCAGGCAAAGGACAGATTCGGTAAAGTATAAAAGATTTTTACCCGATTATGTAAAGATGCAATTTGCCGGCGGCATTGGATTTTTGTCTCCGGGAGTGGGATATTCGTTTTTTAAACAACGATTTGAAGTGTCATTTTTTTATGGATACGTTCCGGAATTCGTTTCAACCGACGATTTGCATAGTGTCAGTCTGCAATTAACAGCAAAATTTTTCCGCTTTAATGCAGGCAAAAATATTGAGGTTGTCCCTTTAAATATTGGATGGTTTATTCACCATACTTTTGGTCACGAATACTGGATAAAAATACCTTCCTATTATCCTGATGAATATTACTGGTGGTCGCCGGGTCGAAACTCGGGTGTTTTTGTTGGTGGAGAAGTAAAAACCAGTTTTTTGGGCAATAAAACTCCGGCATCAGGAACAGCTTTTTACGTTCGGGTTGGGAGCCGGGGATTATACATTGCAAGTAAATTTGGAAACGCCTCAATCCCTTTGAGCGACATCATCGAATTTGGTTTTGGAATAGCGGTTTACCGTTGATGCATTCATGGCAGGCATGAAATTGTCATTGGCAGATAAATCGTTTGGTTCATCATCAGCCGTTCTTTCAATCGAAATTAATTTCTAATTTTGCCGCTTCGTTAAACAGATTTTAAAAAATGAATTAAAATATTTATCATGAAAAGAGACACACAGGTTTTCGACATTATCCAAAAGGAAAAAGAACGCCAGATGCACGGCATCGAACTGATAGCTTCGGAAAATTTTGTCAGCGACCAGGTTTTGGAAGCCATGGGCTCGGTGATGACCAACAAATACGCCGAAGGTTACCCCGGTAAACGCTATTATGGCGGCTGCGAAATGGTTGATGAGACCGAACAATTAGCCATTGATCGTGCCAAGGAATTGTTTAGCGCCGAATATGCCAACGTTCAGCCACACTCCGGCGCTCAGGCCAACATGGCCGTTTTTCTTGCCTGTCTCGACCCCGGCGACACATTTATGGGACTTGACCTTTCGCATGGCGGCCACCTTTCGCATGGCTCAGCAGTAAATTCCTCAGGAATATTGTACAACCCTGTGGCTTATGAAGTTGATAAGGAAATCGGTGTTGTTGATTATAATAAAATGGAAGAAATTGCCCATCGCGAAAAGCCAAAAATGATTATCGCCGGGGCTTCGGCCTATTCGCGCGACTGGGATTATCAGCGCATGCGCGACATTGCCGATGATGTTGACGCCATCCTGATGGCCGACATTGCGCATCCTGCCGGACTTATAGCCCGTGGTTTACTCAACGACCCGTTGCCTTATTGCCACATTGTAACCACAACAACCCACAAAACCCTCCGTGGCCCGCGTGGTGGTATGATTTTGATGGGTGAAGATTTTGAAAATCCCTGGGGCGACAAAACCCCAAAAGGCGAGCTAAAAATGATGTCTCAGATTTTGAATTCGGCAGTTTTTCCTGGTATTCAGGGCGGCCCGCTTGAGCATGTAATCGCCTCAAAAGCGGTGGCTTATGGCGAGGCGCTTACAGACGAATACATGGAATACATTATTCAGGTTAAACGGAACGCAACCCTCATGGCTAAAACCTTTATGCAAAAAGGTTATCATGTAATTTCCGGTGGCACCGACAACCATCTGATGCTGATTGATCTTCGTTCAAAATTCCCAAATCTCAGCGGACGCCAGGTCGAAAATGCACTCGTAAAAGCCGATATTACCGTAAATAAAAATATGGTTCCGTTCGACAGCCGCAATCCTTTCCAGACTTCCGGGGCTACGCATCGGAACTCCGGCAATTACAACCC
>CAIYZW010000420.1 GCA_903930725.1 uncultured Bacteroidota bacterium | reverse complement strand
CTGGCCAACGCTTCATTGCTCGACGAAGGCACCGCCGCCGCAGAGGCCATGATCATGGCTTTCAATTCGCGGTCGAGGGCAGCCGTAAAAGCTGGTGCAAACAAGTTTTTTGTTTCCGACACGCTTTTCCCACAAACCATTGATGTGATTAAATCGCGTGCTTTGCCGCTTGGCATCGAACTGGTTTTTGGAAATCACGGGACAATTGAATTTACAGAAATGTTTTTTGGCGCCATCGTCCAGTACCCTGACCAAAAAGGAAATGTTCAGGATTTTACCGGATTTACCGAAAAAGCCCACGAAAAGGGCGTTGTTGTTGCCGTTGCCGCCGATTTGTTAAGCCTTGCTTTGCTCACGCCTCCCGGCGAATGGGGCGCCGACATTGTGGTTGGTTCGAGCCAGCGTTTTGGTGTGCCGATGGGTTACGGCGGTCCTCACGCCGCTTTTTTTGCCACCAAGGAAGATTTTAAACGCAACATACCTGGCCGGATTATCGGCATTTCGGTTGATTCGCTTGGCAACCGTGCGCTGCGGATGGCGCTCCAAACCCGCGAGCAACACATCAAACGCGAACGCGCCACCTCCAACATCTGCACGGCACAGGCATTGCTGGCTATCATGGCCGGTATGTATGCCGTTTATCACGGCCCAGAATGCCTCAAAGCCATTGCAAAAGATATTCATCATCTTGCAGCCACGCTTTCTGACGGACTCGAAAAACTTGGTTTTAAACAGCAAAACAAATATTTTTTCGATACTTTGTATGTTTCGCTGCCGGCTGGAATTTCAGCAGAGAAAGTTCAGGAAATTGCCCTCGAAAATAAGATGAATTTCAGATACGATGGGTCGAATATCGGCATCAGCCTCGACGAAACCACCAGCCTGGATGATGTAAGCCAGATTCTTGGAATTTTTGCACAGGCTGCCGGAAAAACAGCTTCAAAAACTGAGCAAAAAGAGATTTGCCGTTTACCGGAAAACTTAGTTCGTAAATCTTCATTTTTGAAAGACCCGGTTTTTAATACCTATTTTTCGGAAACCGAGATGATGCGCTACATGAAAATGCTCGAAAACCGCGACCTTGCGCTTAACCGCACCATGATTCCGCTCGGCTCCTGTACCATGAAACTCAATGCTGCCGCCGAATTGTTCTCGCTTTCGTGGCCGGAATTTGCAAACCTTCATCCTTTCGTTCCTGCCGATCAGGCCGAAGGCTACAGCCAGCTTATCTGTAACCTCGAAAAGGATTTATGCGAAATTACCGGTTTTGATGCGGTTTCGTTCCAGCCCAACTCAGGCGCTGCCGGCGAATACGCCGGATTGATGGTTATCCGTGAATACCTAAAAAGTACCGGCCAGGGCCACCGCAATATCTGCCTGATTCCTTCTTCGGCGCATGGAACCAACCCTGCAAGTTCGGTGATGGCTGGAATGGAAGTGATTGTTGTAAAATCGGATGAACGAGGAAATGTGGATATTCCGGACCTTCGCGAAAAAGCCGAAAAATACAAAGACAGTCTCGCTGCACTGATGATTACGTATCCTTCGACACACGGCGTTTTTGAACAGGAAATTTTCGAGATTATCGCCATCATTCACCAGCATGGCGGACAGGTTTACATGGACGGCGCCAACATGAACGCCCAGGTTGGCCTCACCAATCCGGGACTTATCGGCGCGGACGTTTGCCACCTGAACCTTCATAAAACCTTTGCCATTCCTCACGGTGGCGGCGGTCCCGGCGTTGGCCCCATCGGCGTTGCAAAACACCTTGCACCTTTCCTTCCGGGAAATCATTTTGTAAAAACCGGAGGCGAAAAAGCCATCAGCGCTTTATCATCGGCACCTTTTGGAAGCGCCATGATTTT
>CAIYZW010000419.1 GCA_903930725.1 uncultured Bacteroidota bacterium | reverse complement strand
TATTTAACATAATATTAATTATAGGACAAAAGGCCCATAAAAAAACAGACGTGAAAATAACGAATTTCAACTAAAAACAATCACTTTTGTTGATCAATAAAATACCTATGATAAAACTCGAAATTCTATTCCATGACGAAAACCTGATTGCCGCAAATAAACCAAACGGCTTGCTGGTGCACAGAACTTCGCTTGCAACTGATGCCGAGGAATTTGCATTACAAATTCTTCGCAATCAAATTTGTCAGCAGGTTTTTCCGTGTCACCGATTAGATCGTAAAACCAGCGGAGTTTTAATTTTTGCCCTTAATCCAGTATCACATGCACAAATTCAAAAGCAGTTCGCCGAAAACAAAGTCGAAAAAAAATATCTGGCCATTGTTCGGGGATTTACCGAAAAATCAGGAATTATTAATTACCCGCTCAAGAAGGAAAATGGAATTCTTCAGGATGCAATTACAAATTTTCGTACTATTGATAAATCCGAAATAGAAATACCCTTTGGAAAACAAGCAACATCGCGTTATTCGTTGGTTGAAATCACTCCAAAAACCGGACGAATGCATCAAATAAGAAGGCATTTTGCTCATATTTTGCATCCGATAATTGGAGACAGACCGCACGGGTGCAATAAACAAAATAAGCTATTTAAAGAAAAATGGAACATGACAACCATGCTTCTGCATGCCTCCGAAATCAGGTTTTCACATCCTGTCCTAAACCAGGAAATTTTGATTAAAGCACCGCTAAATCAGGAGTTTATGCGGACAGCAAAGCTGTTGAATCTGAATTTCGGTTGACTCCGCTCCTTTTAAAATCTATTTTACAACCATTTTGCTCCAAAGCGATTGGTTTTCATTAAATAACAACTTAACCGAATAGATTCCGGATCGCAAATTCTCGCAATTGAATTTTATCGAATTTGTATTTAAATCATTGATTTCTTTTACTTTAGAGCCAAAGATATTAAATACTTCGAGTTGGGCATTTTTAAAGCTTTCTCTTGTATTTAACTCAACAATAGCCTCTCTGGTAACAGGATTTGGATAAACCATTAGTTTTATCGAAGGATTAGCTTTGCTTTCAATCTCCGAAACGCCTACCATCATGCTATTCATTGCACCGGGAGTTCCGTGCAATGGTGAAGCCATCCAGTTTTCGCCATGACCATTGTCCAAATGTGGAGCAATTAATTCCAAACTTGGGCCATTTCCATCAGGTTCGGTTGGCCAGGGTGCCTCGTCGAGATAAAAAACGGTATCAACCAAAGCACCGGTTTCATCATAAAGCCTTATTAATTCGCCACTTCCACTAAGTCCAAAACTCACGTCGCCAATAAAATTTGTGACTTCAGGAAACAATCCCGAAAATAATTCGGAATCCTTGCAAATTACAAGGTAACCGGCTGTTGGAATTATCGTACCCTCCGGAAAAACAAATAAATGCTGGTCATCTTCATCTTTGAAAACCCAGTTAGAGACATCTAAATCATTTTGCATCGGATTGTAGAATTCCACCCAGTCATCGGTATTAAAATCATCGGCTGAATTATACATTATCTCATTGATAACCAATGAATCGGTATAAAGTTTTGGTTTAAAATGCGCCACAACATTTTCCCAGGTTGTTAAGTTAACAGTGATTTCGCTTGAGTTAATATTTGGAGTAACTGAGTGATTGCTAAGTTCCCAATAATCAAATTCATAATTTATATCGCTGGGAATAGCCGTAAGTTTTGTGTCAACACCTCCAAAATAGTTGCCCTGCCAGGGGAAAGCGGATAATTCGAGTGAATTTAACTTAATCTGCCCCATCCCGGCTGGTTCTACATCTACCGAAAACTCATAAGGACCAGTCAGATCATAGCAATTTTTGAGACCTGTTGGCAAATAATTCCACCGGGTGGTAACAAAATTTCTGATTTTCTGAACATTGGTTCTCCATTCTGCTACCGAGCCACCCCATCGCTCGACATGACGTTGCATTTCAGGATCCATTAAATCTGCAATGGTATCGAGGTAACCAATCATTCTTTCAGGACGGAAAATGGTGTTGTAAAGATCTATGTATCTCGAAATGTAATATTGGTTAAACTCGGCATTATTCCTGAGTTTGTTGAGCAGGACAATGTGCTGCTCAGGGTCGTTTGTCAACCCCTCGGGAAAACATGGTGAAACAGTTGGTAATGTTCCGGGAACTCCGGTGTAATTGATGTAATGGTTAAAAGTTGCATCTTCGTCCCACAAGGTGTAGCCCCACTTCTGATGGTCGCCTTCAGGATTTAAACCTCTCCACCAACCTACATTCCAGTTAATCCAATCCGAACAAACCACAAATGAATTTATCAGGATGTAGTCAACAAGGCTTGTGTAATCCAACCTCGCTTTTACATATTCAAAATTATCCTGATTGCTCATGTCGTTATTTTTTGCAAAATCATGCAAGCTGTTCCAGTCATTCCATGCGGCCTGTCCGCCATATTCAGCCCAACTTCCGCCCCATAGCATGAGGAAATAAATATCATATTTCCCCTGATTATGATAATACTGTGTAAAATCGTGGTCATTTACTTTTTCACGATATCCGTAAACTCCCCAAAATTCGCCGTTAACATATAAAATTCCCTTTTCTCCTTTTCTAACATCGAGGTTCATTCCACCTTTGCACGCCGTATTTTCGACAAAAAAGTCCCGCAAAAGTGCTGATGTATCAATACCAGGATAATTGTCATCACCGGCTGCACGAAGGATAATGCGCTGGAATTCACCACGTTTTGTAATCGAAATTATCGTGTCACGAATGGCGTAATTGTAACCACATTCATCACGCGAAATGTAATCAATGCTACGCTGGGGATGAACCCATGAATCCTGGCCATGCTCGTTAAATTCTCCATATCCGAACGTTGTCCTAACACCACTTTTGTTAAAATATTCGAAAGTTCCAAAAGGTTTTAACGATTGATTTCCATTGAGCAGGTCATCGAGTTGTGCAGCGGAAGTGGAAACAACCGTCAAAGTATGGGTATCATTAATAAAATAGGTATTAAATTCGATCAAACCGGGCAAAACCGAAGGATCAGAGCTGATGCTACGCGCATTTACAATGGTAGTTTGTGAAATTGGGATAGCAAAACTATAAATCGGTGAGGCACTTGTTGGTTCACTCCCATCAATGGTGTAATGAATTTGCGAAATGGGCTCCGTTGTGGTAATTTCGATCGAAATCGGCTCAGCATAAAACCCTGCTGGCAGGCTCATTTGAGGTTTTTGCGTGTATGATGCATAAACCGTAACACTGTTATTTGAAGTTCCGGCAGTTGGACTTGTAAATATTCCCCAATTTGCGCCTCCATTAATTGTACGTCCTCTTGAATGATTTTTTTGTGTGATTTCGAGTTGCACCTGGTCGAGGATGGTTCCGAAAGGATCAGAAAACACAATGTTCTCGGTATCATCTTTGGTTTGTGTGAGTTTAAAATTGGTGTGATAATGACCACCGGAAACTTCATTTCGCCCTGAAGCCCAAATTTTAAGAAATCCGCCGGCGGAAATGCTTACACCTGCCGGAAACTGCCATTTAAGCGGTTCAGTTGGCTTGTCGCTTAATGAATAACTTGTTAGCGAAACTGCAGTTGAACCAGTATTGTACAATTCAATCCAATCTTCGTTACTTGAGTAATTATCAACAATATAGGAAATATTTGAGACCGAATACTCATTAATTACAACTTGCCCCAACGAACTAAAAGAGAAGAATCCAAAAGTTAATAAGAAAGCGAAAAATCGCGCACAGTAAAAGTTTTTCATAGCTAAAAATTATATTATTTAAAAATGTGTAAATGGCAGAAAATCATTGAAACAAAGATAGTTTGATAGTTTTAAACAGCCAACAATATTTTACAAAAACTTATTTCAAATGTATCCGTCCTTAATAACCTCAATTTCGATTTTGTCGGCTTTTTTCTTGAATTGAAAAACCCTGCTTATGGCTCTGAAAGCAAGAAAAGTAGCTACCGGCATTATTTCCATCGGAAATTTTTGAGGCATTTTGTTCCAGTTTATCATTAAGAAAAACATCAAAAGACCGTAAAGTAAAAGGATGATTTGGTTGGTTTTAATATAATTTCGGGGGATTGTAAACAGCATAAGCAAAAGCAAAGGATTTGCCCATAAAATGTTCAGATTGAACCTGAGCGAAATATGCTGGCTGAAAATCCACAAAAAAAGCAGCAATAATCCCAAAATGCCTGAAATTGCAAATATTGTAAGGTCAATCCGGTCGGATATTTTTTTGGAAGTTTT
The DNA here is from genome assembly GCA_903930725.1 of uncultured Bacteroidota bacterium. Lineage (GTDB taxonomy): Bacteria > Bacteroidota > Bacteroidia > Bacteroidales > 4484-276 > CAJATL01. The sequence continues at coordinate 364 of CAIYZW010000419.1, read as the reverse complement.
TATCCAGAAAACCTCAGCAATCAGCAAAAATGCAAGTAACCAGAAAATCGTCATAGGCCAACTGAAATCATTGTTTTGCTTTGCTAAGATCGAACCCTGAAAAAGCACTACCGGCCTGCTTGCCAGACCATTTTTTTCAATTTCGGCCATCAGCAAAACCGGTAAAAAAGTGGTTTGCTTCCGGGTCATTTTTTTATCGGCAAATGGCCCCAAAAGGAAATTTATTCCTGTCGAAATCCATGGACTGCCTGCCAGCATAGGTTTTAACCCTTGCCGGAACGAAAGTTTCGTCGGTTCTTCCAGGCATGCCGTATTTTCCTGCTTATCGGCGAAAGCCAGCAAAATGTTAAAAGCCCTTGTGGAG
>CAIYZW010000418.1 GCA_903930725.1 uncultured Bacteroidota bacterium | reverse complement strand
GAAGTTACGAACTGGCGTTGGATACTTCATCGCTGGAATCCGGGACTTACATCATCCGGCTTACATCCAATCAAGTTGTAAAATCAATAAAAATGATGGTAAAAAAGTAGGCAGCAATTAACAAGTAAAAAACATTACCGATGAAAAATATTTACACTTTGCCTCTGATATTTCTTTTGATTTCAGGATTTTTTTCCAATAAAATTCTTGCCCAAACCAGCAATTTGCCGGGAAAAGCACTTCAATTCCAGGAAACCGGCCAATATGTTTCAGGCACCGGGATAACCACCAGTATTAACGCAATTACGCTGGAATGTTGGGTTTATCACAATTCGATGCCCGGTCAGGTAGAAAGATACCTCACCATTGGCAGCGAAGTAGCAGTTATTCGCCATGATGGTTCAATTTATGGCGGCCCCGGGCGGTTGCAATTTTATATCAAAAAAACAAATGGAAGCCTGGTTGGTGTGTGGGCTGATAATGTTCTTTCCGCCGGAGTTTGGATGCACGTTGCCGGAACTTATGACGGGACAAATATGAAACTTTATCTTAACGGAACATTGGTTGCAAGTTCAGCGCCTGCGGGGGGATTGTTTGCTCCGGATGGAACTTTCAATTTTAACAGTAGCGGCAGCGAATATCTGGATGGAAAACTGGATGAATTACGCGTCTGGAATTATGCCCGCACCGAACAACAAATCCGTGAAAACATGCATTTACCCTTGTCCGGTTCGGAACCCGGCCTGCTGAATTACTGGCAGTTAAACGAAGGTTCTGGAACCACAGCTCATGATTATACCGGTAATTGCAGCGGAACGCTTTATAATTTGGGAAACGGAAACTGGACAAATTCCACAATTCCTTTAGGCGGCGGGGTCAGCAATTCGCAAACTGTTAATACCACCGGAAATATAACTTTTACCGGCACCGGCTTTTCATCCGATTTTACGGCATTATCTGCGACCGAAAATATCACGGTTTCCCGGATAAATCTGTCACCCAACACCAAACCTTCTGATCCGTTTTATGCTGCCTGCTCCCAATATTGGGTTGTAAAAAACTTCGATAACCAGACTTTCGCAGCCGATCTCACTTTTGCGCTAAATGATGATTTGAACAGTTTCAACGGCCATAATCCGGGAAGTGTCAGGCTTTTTACCCGCTCGGTAACATCTGATGGCGACTGGTCTTTTGTTGAGAATGCAACCAGTGTTGACACGGTTGCCAACACGGCTACTTTTTCTAATCTTAGCGCATTCGGCCAGTTTCTGGTTTTGCGGACCTATCCCGAAAATTATGCCGGCAATGCCCTCGAATTTGACGGAGTTGACGATTACACCGAACTTTCGGATGCTTCAGGTTTTCAATACAACGGCTCATTTACCGTGGAAGCCTGGGTAAAAACCGAAGTTATGGGAAGCGGTTTTCATTCCATCGCCGCCAAGGGCACCGAATGGGAATTGAAAATGTATGAAGGAAGTTCGTTTATCATCATCGAATTTGGGGCAAACAACAACGCCATTTTTTCATTTAAAAATCTGAACACCAGTTTGGTTGTCGGGAAATGGCTGCACCTGTGTGGCGTGGTGAATCAAACTGCCGGACAAAAACACCTGATACTTTATGTTAACGGCGAAGCCGGCTCCTCGGTAAACCCGCCAGCTATAACGCCAACAGCCTCACTTATCCGGATCGGGTTGGGATTTAAAGGTAAAATTGATGAGGTACGTATTTGGCGTGAAGCCCGGACGCAGCAACAAATCCGTGAAAAAATGCACCTCACCCCAACCAGCGCCGATAAAAACCTGGAAGTCTGCCTTCAGTTTAACGAACCTTACGGAACCACCGCAAATGATGTGGCAGGTGGAAACAACGGAACACTCACAAATATGAGTATCGGATGCTGGGTTTTATCCGGCGTTCCGGCCGGTGGCGGAGTCAGCCACACACAAACCGAAACCGGCGGCACGGTCAATTTCACCGGAACCGGCCTTTCGATGTTTTTTAATTCCCACGCCAGCGCATCCATCACCGTTTCTCGGATTGATGTAGCCCCAAATATCAACACTTCATTGTTCGATTCGCAGTATTGGATCATCAACCGGTTTGGTACCGGCACATTTAACGCAAATCTTACTTTTACCGTTGCCGAAGATATTACTGCCGAAGACCAGGCTTTATCATCCGGAATTAAACTTTACACGCGCCCAACCAACGATGACAGCAACTGGATATATGCGATTAATGCAGCTTCGGCGGATGCCTCGGGCAATACTGCAACATTTAACAATCTAACCGGATTTAGCCAGTTGGCTGTTTGCAGAAGGCTACCTGCCGATAACTTTTCCGGAAATGCATTGAGTTTTCAAAAACCTGATGATTACATTTCCGGCACCGGATTAAAAAGTTCGATGATCCAGTTTACCATCGAAGCCTGGGTTTATCATAATAATTTATCGGCAGGAATCCAGCAATATATTACGCTCGGGCCAAATGTCG
>CAIYZW010000417.1 GCA_903930725.1 uncultured Bacteroidota bacterium | reverse complement strand
TTCCATCATTCCATCATTCCATCATTCCATCATTCCATTTTATCCATCTCATTTACATACCCTTACAACTATTCTTTAAATTTCTGATTTTCTTTGTAAAAAGATTTAGAAAGTTTTAATAATTTTACAAAAATTTATTAATCATTCTCGACTTTAATCAAATTAATGAGCCCAACCAATATGTTTTTCGACCCGGTCTTTTTGCAAAACGGGAATCTTGACAAGCTTTCCAATTTGGGAATAAAAAAATACTACCAAAAAAAGAGTATCCTCAAACACCTCTATCAGCGCGAAGTTTTATCGAACCCTGAGATTTGCAAACTTACCAACATGAGTTCGCCTTCCATTAATAAACTGCTCAACGAATTGATTTCGGAAGGGCTTGTGCGCGAAGAAGGCGTTGGTCATTCCATTGGCGGGCGCAGGCCAAACCTTTTTGGAATTAATCCGGAGGCACGGTTTATTGTCGGCATCAAAATTGGCATGAAATCAACCGAAATAGCCATTTTCGACCTTAAAAATCAAGTAATTAACAACGTTCAAACCCTCAACAGGCCTTTGGAAAACAACCCGCAATGTGTTGACGACATCAACAATTTCATGCGTACGATTATTCAAAATTCAGGAATTGATTATTCAAAAGTTCTGAGCATCGGCATCGGGTTGCCAGGCCTCACCAATCCTAACCTTGGTACCAGCTATTCGTATTTCAATTACAGCGAAAAATCAACCAGAGAAATTTTTGAAGAAACATTCGGTAAGCCGGTTTTCCTGGATAACGACGCACGGGTGATGGCGCTGGGTGAATCGGCTTTTGGGCTTGCTCAGGGGCGAAATAATGTGCTTTGTCTTTACATCGGCTCAGGAATTGGGATGGGAATGATTCTCAACGGCAAGCTTTACAAGGGAAATTCGGGATTTGCAGGCGAGTTTGGCCACATTCAGATTGTTGACGACGGGCTTTTGTGCTTTTGCGGAAAGCGCGGCTGTCTCGAAACCGTTGCATCCGGGGTTGCGCTGGAACAAATGGCCCGCACCGAAATCGAAAATGGAAAAGCAACAAAAATCACAGCTATTGTTGGCGACAAACTTTCGGAGATAACAACCAAAATTATTGTGGAATGCGCGATGCAGGGCGACCAGCTTTCGATTGATTTGCTTGCTAAAATTTCGGAATACCTCGGCAAAGGGCTGGCAACATTGATTCATATTTTTAATCCCGAAGCCATTATTCTGGGCGGCAAAGTGTCGAAAGCCGGCAACTTCATTATTGACCCCATTCAGCAAACGTTAAACAAATACACCTTGTATAAAATTAAAAACGACTGCCAGATTATGACTTCCATTTTAGGCGATAAATCGGCGGTGATGGGAGCTATGACGCTGGTGATGGATAATATTTTTGAAGACATTCCAGTAGCCTCGATGCAGGGGTGAGGAATAAAAATCTGAATTCAAAACTGAGTTAAACTGAAACCTGCAAGCCTTTACCCAAGATATTTTGGCTTCAAAAAAAACAAAAAAATCATAAATCGAAAAAAAAATGAAAAAAGATTTTACACGACGTGATTTTATTAAAGCCGGCTCCCTGGCCGGACTTGGCCTTGCTTTTGCCCCGGCGATGGGCTTTTCAAATCCTTTTCAAACCAAAAAAGTGCGGATTGCCCTTATTGGCGTTGGCCTTCGCGGGCAAAACCACCTTCAAAACCTTTTGCAGCGAACCGACATCGAAGTTCCGGCACTTTGCGACACCGACCAGGCTATGTTGGACATGGCCGTTGAGATGACTACACAAGCCGGCATTCCAAAACCTGCTCTTTACACTGGCAACGATTTTGCCTACAAAGACCTGTTGGCTAGACAAGACATTGACGGCGTTATTATTTCGACACCCTGGCTGTGGCACCCGATTATGGCCGTTGATACCATGAAAGCCGGGAAATATGCTGGCGTGGAAGTTTCGGCAGCCAATACCATCGAAGATTGCTGGGACATGGTAAACACTTCGGAACAAACGGGGATGCCCTGCATGATTCTCGAAAATGTTTGCTACCGCCGCGATGTGATGGCCATTTTGAATATGGTAAAACAGGGAATGTTTGGCGAACTGGTGCATTGCCAGTGCGGCTATGAGCACGATTTGCGCGAAGTCCTTTTCAATAACGGCACGCAGCCTTACGGCGGAGGTGTCGAATTTGGCGCAAAAGGCTACTCCGAAGCCAGATGGCGCACCGAACATTACCTCAAACGCAATGGCGACGTTTACCCAACCCACGGCATTGGTCCGATTGCTAACTATCTCGACATCAACCGCGGAAACCGTTTTGTGTCGCTGACTTCAACTTCAACAAAGGCGGTTGGATTAAACGATTACATTGTTAAAAACGGTGGAC